>JBHNNM010000248.1:0-4192 GCA_048563625.1 Gammaproteobacteria bacterium
CTTATTAATGGTTTGGCAGATACCAGAACGACACACAACATTCTGATATCAGATTCAGACCCGCAAAAAACCGGTTTTTTGCGGGTCTGGTGGAAGTTGACAGTAGTTAAAAACTAGCGCGGCAGATAACTGATCGGATTGACAGGCTTGCCATTTTTTCGAATTTCAAAATGCAGCTTGTACCGATTGATTCCCGAACGTCCCAGACGGGCAATATTCTGCCCTTTTTTAACTAACTGACCCTCATTAACCAGTAATTGCTGGTTATGGGCATATGCACTCAAATAGGTATCATTATGTTTAATAATAACAAGCCGGCCATATCCGACTAAACCCTGTCCGCTGTATACCACTTTTCCAGCTTCTGCAGACTTGATCAGGGTTCCCCTGGGAGCACTAATATCAATGCCCTTCTTACCACTTCCTGGTGAATAGCGCTGAATAATTTTTCCTTTTACTGGCCATATCCACTTTAAGCGTCTATTTCCCTTAAACGCTGCGGTTTTATTTTTACTAACCGCTTTTGTCGTGCTACCACGTTTTGCACGGCTGCCCGTACTTTTTTTACTGCTTCGAGTTTTAGTACTCGTTATTGTTTTTTTGCTGGAAGACTTCTGTTTATATTTACTGCTACTATTATGGCGTCCCGAACTGCCTGAAACTTTAGTTTTTGAGCTACTTTTTGTACTACCTTTAGAGACATATTTTTTTGAACTACCGGATGATGAAGTCCGGGCTGTTTTTTTGTAACTTGAAGCTGTATGCCCTGAATAAGCCGGCCGTATGCGAAGTTTCTGGCCCGAATATATTCGATAAGGTGATTTAATATGATTGTTATAGGCAATCTGTTTATAATCCAGCCCATATTTCCAAGCTATTGAATATAAGGTATCTCCTTTTCTAACCGTATAATAATACGGTAAAGGGCCATTGTGGTGATTCTTACTGCTATATTTTGAACCTCGCTGTTCAACCGGTGCATAAGTCGATGTACAGGACGACAAAAAAACCGTTAAAAAAAAAGCGGTCAGAGTTATTAATAAAAACCCCGTAAAACCATTCAGACGTCCCATCCCGGGTAACTGTTTTAATATGATTTGCCGGTATTCTGTCTCCTGGATTTTCAACAAAAGTCCGAGATTTATAGGACTATTCATTGTCAATGATAATCCAGTAACTTATACAGGAACAGTAGCAAGTACAGGAGCAAGACAGGTTTTGCATCATTTTCTTTCATGTTACACTTATATTTTGTAAATAATATAAGCAATTACCCCAATAAATACAACGAACCAGCCCAAAAAGTCAATGTAATGCTTTAACTTCTGCTCCATCTCCTTGCCACCCCATTTCATTAATCCGGCAACCAGAAAGAAACGTGACCCTCTGCCTATAGCAGAAGCAATAACAAAAGGTAAAAACAGCATCCCCATAATACCCGCTGTAATGGTAAAGACCTTATAGGGTATAGGAGAAAAACCGGCAATAAACATGGCCCAGAAGCCCCACTTATCAAACCATGCCTTAGTGGTTAAATAGTGCTGTCCCCATCGCCCACCATTAGCTATAAGTGATTGAATTACATCAAAAAACCAGAAACCTATTGCATACCCCAATATACCGCCGGAAACCGATGCCACAGTGGTTATCAGGGCATAACGTATAGCTCTGTCCGTTCTGGAGAGAGCCATTGGAGCCAGCATTACATCCGGGGGTATAGGAAAAAAAGACGACTCTGCAAAGCTTAACCCCGCCAGGTATCGTTCCGCATGAGGATGCTTTGACCACTGCATAACCTTGTCATATAGCCTGGAAAAAAACTTCATTAATAGCAATACCCTGAATTAATATCTGAGTTAATAAAAATATAGATTTACCCACTTTTACCCTTGAGCAGAGGCACGAAACTTACTTTTTCTATTGTTTTTTTATGAAACTTATTACCAAGCCTTCTAAAAAACAACAATTCCTGTTCTCCTTTCCTTCCCATGGGGATAATCAGCTTGCCACCATCCACTAACTGTTCCAGCAGAGTCATAGGCAGTTCTTCAGGTGCAGCCGTGACAATGATGGCATCAAAAGGTGCTTTTTCAGGCCAGCCCCAGCCGCCATCACTATAACGGGTCAGCACATTATTTAATCTGAACTGACGAAACTTGTCCCTGGCATTATCAAGCAGGGGTTTGATCCGTTCCACACTGAATACCTGTCTGACCAGTCTGGATAAAATAGCCGTCTGGTAGCCTGAACCGGTTCCCACTTCCAGTACCCGGTTAATATTGCCGTCTTCCAGAAGCAGCTCAGTCATCTTAGCCACCATATAGGGCTGGGAAATCGTCTGGCCATGTCCAATAGGCAGTGAGATATTTTCATAAGCCCGGCTGGCCAGTGCCTCATCAACAAAAAGGTGTCTGGGCATTTCTGAAATGACGCTTAGAACGGTTTCATTTTTAATATTCTGCTGTCTTAAAATATCAATTAATCTGTCCCTGGTACGTTGTGATGTCATCCCTACACCATGAATGGATAGACTCATTGCGCTTTATCCTGTCCTTTTTTTCTATCGATAGGGTTATTTTTAAAAGTACCGTTATTGTTATTATCTGTTTTCATATCATTTAAGGTTTCCAGCCAGTGTTCAACAGAATTTAACAGCTCATAATTGGTCAGATCAATTTTGATGGGAGTAATGGATACCCTATTATTATTGAGTGCATAAAAATCCGTCCCCGGCCCGGCATCGGCTTCATCACCAACCGGCCCCAGCCAGTACACTTTCCGGTTACGGGGATCGGCAGCTTCCACCGCAGGTTCAGCCTTATGCCGTTTGCCCAGGCGAGTGGCCTGAAATGCTTCCAGTTGTGAAAATTCAATATCCGGGACATTAATATTTAAAATAGTATCTGAATCCAGAGGTTCCTGTTCCAGTTTCCTGATAATGTCTACCACTACCCGGGCAGCGGTAGAAAAATAATTGCCCTCGAAACTACCCAGTGAAACCGCAATAGCCGGCAGACCCAAGAAGCGCCCTTCGGTTGCAGCCGCAACTGTACCGGAATAGAGAATATCATCACCCAAGTTTGGTCCACGGTTTATTCCAGAAACAATTATGTCCGGGGGATCATCTCGCAATAAAGCCGTAATAGCGATGTGCACACAATCTGTCGGAGTACCATTTATGGCTATAAAACCATTTGCAGCCTGCTCCGGTAATAAGGGTCTGTCCAGAGTCAGTGAATTACTGGCACCACTGCGATCAAACTGAGGGGCAACCACCGTCACCCTGGCAATTTTCTGTAGGTGTTCCACCAGGCAGTTCAGCCCCTCACTCAGGTAACCGTCATCATTACTTACAAGAATATGCATAGAGTTGTATACATTGTGTCGATAATTATTTTATTTTGCTCAAACCACATGAGACAATCCTAAATACAGTAGGATAATACTTAAAAACAGACTTTTTTCATACATTTACATGCTATTTTTCAGGTATTTTACGAATTTATGAGTAAAAAACACTCAGATGATGAGGATTTCAGTTTTCAGGAGGCAATAAAAGGGGTAAAACCGCTCAAAAATGATCGTATTGACCTCTATGCGCATAATCGTAATACCCGTCCATTCAGGGAGAAAAATGATTATTCCGAGCCCGAGCAGAGCAGTTCACTGTCTGATGACTGGGAGACGGCGAATGTTACCGGTGAAGAATTTATCTTTTTTGCCCACTCCGGTGTGCAGTTAAAACTTCAGAAACAGCTTCGCCAGGGCAAACTGGCCATTGAAGACCACCATGATCTGCACGGTTTAACCAGTGATGATGCCCGGGACGTTCTACAGGCCTTTATTCAGTTTGCCCAGCAGCGGCAGATGCGTTGTGTCCTGCTGGTACACGGCAAAGGCTATCGAGCCAATTCTGAACAGCCGGTATTAAAAAACAAGGTCAACAGCTGGCTGAGACAACACCCTGATGTGCTGGCTTTTTCATCTGCCCAGCCCAGAGACGGGGGAACCGGAGCCGTTTATATTTTAATCAGAAAAGGTTATTAACGTGTCAGGCCTATTTCCATAAGTCTACTTCCTTGCCTTCTGCCCGTAGTTTCTCTGCATAATCCTGAACGTAACGCTGAAATTCAGGTTCTTCAAGATAAGCCTGCTGCAGTACATAATCAAACAGAACCTGCATATGAAAGGA
>JBHNNM010000249.1:0-4164 GCA_048563625.1 Gammaproteobacteria bacterium
ATAACCTATAACCTATAACCTATAACCTATAACCTATATGGACATATCCCGCATAATCGACCCCCTGAATAAAGCCCAGCGCCAGGCGGTCTGCTCAGAAGCACAAAATACCCTGGTACTGGCCGGTGCTGGCAGTGGTAAAACCCGGGTGCTGGTACATCGTATTGCCTGGCTGGTGCAGATAGAAAATGTGTCTCCCTATAGCATTCTGGCGGTCACCTTTACCAATAAGGCCGCTGGAGAAATGCGTTTTCAAATAGAAAATCTGCTTAAAACACCGGTACGCAATATGTGGGTAGGTACCTTTCACGGTCTGGCTCACCGGCTGTTAAGAGCGCACTGGCAGGATGCCGCTCTGGTGGAAAACTTTCAGATCATAGACAGTGATGATCAATTACGTCTGATTAAGCGGATTATGAAAGAACTGGGTATTGATGACAAACAGAACCCGCCCAGAGAAGTGCAGTGGTTTATTAACGAAAGCAAGGATAACGGTCTGCGCTGTGAGCACATTAATGTCCGGGAACTGCATAACCGTGAATACATGCTGGAAGTTTATCAGCAGTATGAAGCCCTGTGTCAGCGTACCGGCTTGGTGGACTTTGCTGAACTGTTGCTCAGAGCACATGAGTTATGGCTGAAACAGCCCCATTTATTAAAGCATTACCAGCAGCGTTTCAGTCATATCCTGGTGGACGAATTTCAGGATACCAATACCATTCAGTACGCCTGGCTGAAAGTACTCAGTGGCAATAACCTGCCCGATACCCATCTTAATACCTTTGTGGTGGGTGATGATGATCAGTCAATTTACGGCTGGCGGGGGGCAAAAATAGAACATATCCGCGAATTTGAACAGGACTTTAAGGCCGGCAGTTGTGAAACCATTTGCCTGGAACAGAACTACCGTTCCACGGGTAATATTCTGGAAGCCGCCAATGCGGTTATTGCCAATAATAACGAGCGGCTGGGCAAGGAGTTATGGACAGAAGATGGGGAAGGTGAACTATTACAGGTTTACCAGGCTTTTAATGAAATTGACGAAGCCGCCTATGTGGCCGGCCAGATAGAAAAATGGGTGGAAAAAGGTGGCAAACGCAGTGAAATTGCTATTTTATATCGTTCCAATGCCCAGTCTCAGCCCCATGAATATGAAATGGTCAAACGTGCCATACCCTATCGGGTTTACGGCGGTCTGCGCTTTTATGAACGGGCGGAAATCAAGGATGCCCTGGCTTATCTGCGTCTGGTGGCCAACCGCCACGATGATGCCGCGCTGGAACGGATCATTAATGTACCCACCCGCGGGATTGGTCAACGTACCATTGAAATGATACGTACCGAAGCCAGAGTCAGAGAGCAGCATTTATGGCAGACCGCAGCAGACATGATTGCAAATAAGCAGCTGACAGCCAGAGCCGCCGGCTCCGTGCAGAAATTCCTGGATTTAATTGATGAAATGTCCGCCGCAGTGAACGATGACAGTATGAGCCTGTCAGAACAGATAGTACATATTGTTGAAGCCTCCAGGTTAAAGGAATTTCACGGTAAGGAAAATTCCGAGCGGGCACAGGCAAAAGTGGAAAACCTGGAAGAACTGGTTAATGCAGCCAAACGTTTTGATGATGAGGGTGACCCATTACTTGAAGTAGTTAAGGACAGCCTGGAATTAAGTCAGGCCAGTGATGAGCCTGAAGAGGCCGGCTCAATGTCACCGTTGGCAGAATTTCTGGCTCATGCCGCCCTGGAAGCCGGGGAGGGCCAGGCAGATGAATGGGAAGACTGTGTGCAGTTAATGAGTCTGCACAGCGCCAAGGGGCTGGAATTTGAACAGGTGTTTTTATGCGGTATGGAGCAGGGTCTGTTCCCCCATAAAAATGCCCTGCAGGATTTTACCGGCGGCCGCCTGGAAGAAGAACGCCGGCTGTGCTATGTAGGCATTACCCGTGCCCGTCAGCAGCTGCATCTGACTCATGCTGAAAGGCGCACCATTTACGGCAGAAGCGAACTGGCCTACCCATCCCAGTTCCTGACGGAAATTCCGGCATCATTAATCAGCCAGGTCAGAGCCGTAAACCAGAGCCCGTCTTTTACCACTGCCTGGAATAACTACAGCAGCCAGGGTGAAGAGAATGAAGAGGGTATCAGCATCGGCCAGAGAGTGACCCATAAAAAATTCGGTGAAGGCACCGTTATTGATATAGAAGGCACCGGCGCCAGAGCCAGAGTCCAGGTCAATTTTGATTACGAAGGCACCCGCTGGCTAATGCTGAATATCGCAAAATTAGTATAAATCATAAAACCCAAAACCTCCGCCCACATATCCCCTCTCCCTCCGGGAGAGGGCCAGGGTGAGGGCAAACCTAAAGAAAATAATACAGAAAGCCATTTATAAAACAAGGAACAACCCCAGGAGCAATAAACAATGAAAAGACGCGATTTTATTAAAGGTGCAGGCGCCGGTTCCGTAGCTGCCGCTGGCATGGTCAGTGGCATTCAAACAGCATCAGCGGCTAAAACCATTAAATGGAAAATGGTCACATCCTGGCCTAAAAACTTCCCTGGCCTGGGCACCGGTGCTAACTTTCTGGCCAAAACCATTAATGAAATGAGCGGCGGCAGGCTTAAGGTAAAAGTCTATGGCGCCAATGAAATTGTTCCGGCTCTGGAAGTGTTTGATGCGGTCTCCCGCGGTACCGCCCAGATGGGGCACAGCGGTGCCTATTACTGGAAGGGCAAGCATCCCGCTACCCAGTTTTTTACCTCCGTATCTTTCGGCCTGACCGCCCAGGAAATGAATGCCTGGTTGTATTACGGCAGCGGTATGCAGCTATGGGAAGAACTCTACGATCAGTTTAACCTTATCCCCAATGCAGCGGGTAATACCGGTGTTCAGATGGGCGGCTGGTTTAATAAGGAAATTAACAGCATAGCGGATCTAAACGGCCTGAAAATGCGTATCCCCGGTATGGGCGGTGAAGTCCTTAAACGTGCCGGTGGCACCCCGGTCACCCTGCCCGGCGGTGAAATATATACCTCCATGCAGTCCGGTGCCATTGATGCCACTGAATGGGTCGGTCCTTATAATGATATGGCTTTCGGCCTCTATAAGGTGGCTAAATTCTATTATTACCCAGGCTGGCATGAGCCGGGTTCCACTATGGAAGCCATGATCAATAAAGATGCGTTCAATAAACTGCCCAAAGATCTGCAGGTGATTGTCCGCGCCGCCTGTAAAGTAGCCAATCAGGATATGCTGGCCGACTACACCGCCAGAAACAACCAAGCTCTGCAGACATTGATCAATAAGCATAAAGTGGAAATGCGCCAGTATCCCGATGATGTCATTAAAAAGCTTAATGACCTGTCACAGGCGGTCATTGCCGATGTCGGCAAACATGACAAACTGTCCGGTAAAATTTATAAATCCTTTACCGACTTCAGAAAAAATGTCATACAATGGAGCGCCGTCAGCGAACAGGCTTATATGAAAGCCAGAGAAAACAGTTAAGAAATAAGATCAGGGTACCGCTAGCCGTGTACCTTGATGTATTAAGAAAAAACAGAAATTTTTTAAAAAAAGCAGTATTTTTTTAAAAAAATATGTATAATCTGCACTCCCATCTATACACAGATATGCCTAGGTGGTGAAATTGGTAGACACGCTAGCTTCAGGTGCTAGTGATCGCAAGGTCGTGGAGGTTCAAGTCCTCTCCTGGGCACCATACACCGCAAGGGTTTCATGGATTGAGGCTCGGGCAATATCACTCATAATAGTTATATGCTAGCCAATACGCTAACCGATTTGATTTCGGTAGTTTAGCTCTGGCTTTTAATTATATACAAAGAAACATATATGTATGTTTACGGTAATTATGTTTTTTCTGTTAAATAATCCTGCATTGTCTATACGTTAAAAGTATAAACATTTTAGATGCTGTATTAATTACCAATGACATCACCCCAAACTTCCCTTACCCTGAAATACATGCTGTTTATCTTTGCTATTGTTTTTCTGGTGTCCTATTTAGTCCGCCCTGAACAAATCATAGTGTATTGATTTATAAGGAAATGTTGGTGAGTTTTGGGTTGTTCTCCGCTTTAATGAGTGAGATTTTGTCCAAAATAGAACATGCTCTGCTCATCAGGAATGGAGGTTTGCCT
>JBHNNM010000250.1:0-4127 GCA_048563625.1 Gammaproteobacteria bacterium
GCCTGACTTTGGAAGGTAGGCTGTTCACTATGAAGGTGGTATTTCAGGTTTGTTCATTTAACCACTGCTGACTTAAACCACCGCAATGAGCGTTTACACAGTTATTTTTACACCCTCGGCGCTGGAGGTTTTTACCTCCGCTTCCATGCTGCCGACGGAAATAAAAAAAGCACCCGGTACGGTTTACAGCTTCAACCGAAAGGACTTTTTACGTCTTGGTGTCAGAACCATTGATGAGCTGCTGGACTATGTTCCCGGTCTGCAGTTGAACCAGTATAAAAAGCGTCATCGCTCGGTGTGGGCCAGAGGTGTTATTGACCGTTATAATAATAAAATGAAAATGCTGGTGGATGGTGTGCCCATGCAGCATGTTTATTATGGTGATTTTGCTGATGGTGAAAACCTGCCTCTGGAGAAAGTTGATAAAGTAGAAATCATTGTCGGCCCGGCATCTCCCCTTTATGGCGCCAATGCCTTTGCCGGTGTTATTTCAGTAACAACCCGTTCATTTACAGAAAATGCTCAGACTTCCTATGTGGAAACTACTCTGGATGTGGGAGATAACAGGCGTACAGGGGGTAAGATTTTCTATAACAGCCAGAAGTTACAGGGCTTTGTCAGTTATCTTGATCAGGATGCACCTTTTAGAAAAAACAGACGCAGCTTTATTGGTGATAAAGTTTTACAACCACGGGATGAAGATTACACCAACCTGTATTTTAAGGCACGGCCATTAAAAGGATTACAGCTAAGCTTTAATTATCAGGCTATGAATACCCCGTTTGTATTTGCGCCAAGGCTGGTCAATATTAATACCGATGCTGAATCGTATAATGCCTCACTGCATTATGAATTCGGTGATCTGCAGCAGGGTAAAATGGAAACCATTGCTTATTATACCGATGACCAGGCAGCCGAAAAGGAGTATGAGCAGACTACGGGCAGAAAGGCCTATAAAGAAAACAGGGATGCTGTTTACTATGGTATTAAATCCACTTGGTTTAAAAAAATGTTCTCTGTACATACTTTATCCCTTGGTGCAGAGTGCCAGCACGATGAAGCAAAGAATATGGATAAAACCAGGTACTGGGATCACAGCAATGGGTTTTATCTGATACCTAAGTCTGGTTCATTATTAACCGATCCAGATGAACAGAATAATGATTATGGTCTATTTATACAGGATGTATGGGAGTTAAGCGATGAATTGACCATGACGCTGGGCGGTCGTTATGATGCTTTTGATAATGACAGAAATTACCGATTTGCACTGGTGTATACTCCTACACACAGACAGACTTTAAAATTTTTATGGGGTAGTAGTGTCAGAAAACCCACTTACAGGGAGTACTTGAAAGTCCTGGAAGTACCTGATTTTGTCCAGCCCAAACTGGATACTGAAAAAATGCAGACGGTTGAACTGGGTTATGCCTATCAATGGCAGAATGCAAATCTCTCCGTTACCGGGTTTTATAATGAGTTTGAAGATTTTATTAAGCAGGCAGATGCGCCAACTACATCTAACGTAGAAGATGAATATTTCGTTAATGATAATGGTACCTGGCGTATGCATGGTGTTGAGGTATTAACTGAATATCGTCCTGTATCCAGGGTGTCCTTAAGAGCCAGTCTGGGCTGGCTGAAAGCACAAAACAGGGAATATAATAATATTCCTTATATAACAGAGTGGAATGCCAGTCTATTTGCCGATTATCAATGGAGGCCTTCACACTTTATTGGCCTGTCAGCTTTTTATAACAGCAATAAGGAAGATACCAATGATAGCCGGTTTCCTGATAAACAGGATGATCCCGACAGTTTTGTAACGCTGGACTTTAATGCTCATGGACAGTTGCTTGATAATATATCCTATCAGCTTGGAGTTAAAAATCTGACTGATGATAAAGTATATGATCCAGCAGGCGATTTTTCGGATGCATACAACACCCAGAGAACGGACCGGGAGGTCTGGGGTAAATAAACCTGGCATTACCCGTTCTAGGGGTATTTATGTTGTTTAAATACGCTGAATATTATCCCCGGAAATACCGGACGGGCCTATTAAAATATGTGCTAAGTATGGTGCTGGTATTTGTTTTGTTCGATCTGTCTGTTGCGGTATATGCTGATACGCATTCTGCTGAATATGAGCGGCAGTTAAAAGTTAAAGCGGCCTTTATCCGCAACCTTGTGCGCTTCAGTCAATGGCAAAAAACCAGCGGATTCCGTAATAAATCGGTGATTGAAATTTGTCTGTATCAGGAAAATTTTCTGTATGATGGACTTGAGACCCTGACAGGGAAAAGACTTAAGTTTCGTAAAGTTCAGTCCAGAGTTATAAAATCAGATAGAATAACTGAACCGTGTGATGTTATCCTGATACCGGCATCCACTTTACAGCGCTTTCTAGAATTTAATGATACAGACAATCTGAAAAACAGGATAACTATAACTGATTTAACGGATGAGTTGGTCAGTTTTAAAACACTGGAAAACAAGGTTATCTTTCGTTTAATCCGGAGTAATTTGCATATCCGGTTTGAAGTAAACAAAACAGCAGCACAAAGAATGAATATTAGTATTGGTTCAGAATTATTAAAACTGGGTAATATCATCAGTGAACCCGACAGGATAAAACAATGAAGCTGTTTCAAAAACATCAGAGCATTAAGCAGAAACTGTCTTTTATGACCATGCTGACCTCCAGCATAGCCATTGCACTGGGATGTATGATTTTTGTGATGACAGAAATCTATTTTAACGGCCAGGCTATGATAAAACATCATGCGATACTGGCTGAAAGTATTGGCCTGAATATCCGTTCAGCGATTCTGTTTCAGGATAATAACTATATCTCAAAAGCATTGTCTGCCTTCAGTATTAATCCTGATGTAGATGCAGCCTATGTTTATAATAGGAACAATAAATTATTGTCTAAATATATGATTGATCAGAATCATCGTGATTTTATTAATTTAAGCCCCAACGATCTTCAGTTTGAACGCAGTCCCGGTGAAAAGAGCAGTATTGTTTTTCAAAATAATCATCTGCTGATCAAGCACAATATTCGCTTTGATAACGAAGTGATAGGAAAAATTATTCTACAGATCTTCCTAAGCCGGTTTTATCAGCATATTTTCTGGGTGATACTGGTGGCGTTAATTGTATTTTTGCTGATTAATCTACTGACCTATCTGATCTGGCAATATCTGCAGAAAAGCATTACTGAGCCTGTAGATAATGTTATTGATGTCAGTACCCGCGTTTCTAACGAAGAAGACTACTCGTTGAGGGTGAATGTGGAGGGGAACGATGAACTGGCCAAGCTGGGATTATGTTTTAATGAAATGTTGGCTCAGATACAGCTCAGGGATATTGAAGTGAATGAATACCGGGAACACCTGGAAGCCCTGGTTGAAGAACGTACCCGGCAGGCGGATGCTGCCAGCCGTGCCAAGAGCGAATTTCTGGCGACCATGAGTCATGAAATCCGTACCCCTATGAATGCCGTTATCGGAATGACGGAATTATTACTAAATAGTAACCTGGAAAAACGACAGAAGCGTTATGCAAAAATGATCCTTAATTCCAGTTCGCTGCTGTTGAACATCATTAATGATATTCTGGACTTTTCTAAAATTGAAGCCAACAAGCTGGAACTTGAAGAGATTATATTCCAGCCCAACCAAGTACTGATGGATGTTAAGGAAACCTTTTCTAACCAGGCTACAGAAAAAGGACTGCAGCTTGAATTGCATCTTGAGTCCTCAAATTCCGGTTACCTGATTGGTGATCCGTTTCGTTTAAAACAGATCCTTAATAACCTGGTATCCAATGCCATCAAGTTTTGATCTGTCAACACTTTTCCGGACAGTTTTTTAAGCCATTTTCTGTAGTTCTTCGTAATCTTTTGGCGATAAATAATCATTGGCAGAATGTAGTCTTTCCTTGTTATAAAAGACTTCAATATATTAAAATATCACCTGTTTAGCTTCATCCCTGGTTCTGAATTTCTGATGATGCACCAACTCAGTTTTCAGGGTGTGGAAAAAGCTTTCTGATACAGCATTATCCCAGCAATTACCTTTGCGACTCATGGACTGAATAATGCCATGGTCATCTAATAA
>JBHNNM010000251.1:0-4105 GCA_048563625.1 Gammaproteobacteria bacterium
TCTTTCTTCACTCATCAGAGCGGAGAAGAGCCATTTATTGTCTATATGTTTCTCACCTTAAATATCATATAACAATCAATCTTCAGTCTCGATGGAAGCCGCCGGCCCTGTGAAAAATTTCTTCTTCCTGTTCTTTAACCTGTTTATCAGTCTGAGCCTGTTAGTACGTCCGGCCTTTGGCTCAGAAATACAGCTGCCTGATATGGGAGCCTCTTCCAGTGTCTCACTGACACCTCATATGGAGGAGCAGATTGGACGGGAAATTGCCACCCAGATCCGTAATTCCCATCAGGTTATTGACGACCTGGAGCTAAACGAATATATCTCCAACCTGGGTTATTCACTGGTTGCCAATAGTGATGATGCTTACCAGAACTTTCATTTTTTTCTGATTAATTCTAAACAAATCAATGCCTTTTCTACACCCGGCGGGGTGGTTGCTGTGTACAGCGGACTGTTTCTGACCACTGATACGGAAAGTGAGCTGGCCTCAGTTCTGGGGCATGAAATTGCCCATGTTACCCAGCGTCACCTGGCCCGCAGCTTTGAAAAAGCCAATCAACTCAGCCTGCCCATTATGGCCGGTATGATTGCCGGCATTTTATTGGGCGCTGCAGGAGGCGCCGGGGGTGATGTGGGTGCAGCCGCAGCAGTGGGACTGTCTGCGGCCGGTCAGCAGGCGCAGATTAACTATACCCGCGCCAATGAAAAAGAGGCCGATCGCATTGGTATGCGCTATCTGGCTCTGTCCGGTTATGATCCCTCCGGTATGCCCGGATTTTTTCAGAAACTGGAACGTAAAAACCGTTATGCCGGCAAAAGCTATCCTGAATTTTTACGCACCCACCCGATAACCATTAACCGGATTGCCGAGGCGACTCAACACGCTGAGCAGTACAAACGACAAATGGTTCGGATGAAAGATCCCAAAACCTACCATTTAATGAAAGCCAAACTTCGGGTCATTACCAGCCATAATGTGGATCGGCTGGTACAGTATTATAAGTCCCGGATCACACCGGACAACCTTAAAACACATCCGGAGTTTTACTACGGTTACGGCCTGGGGCTATTTAAACAGCAAAAATATGTAGAGGCCATTAAAATTCTACACTGGCTGTATGATATGGAACCGCAAAATACCAGCTATAGCGTGGCACTGGCTAAGGCCTATATAGACAGCGGTAAAAAAGCTAATATCAAAAAAGGTCTGGCCATTTTTTCCCGGGCCATTAAAAACAAACCCTATAACCTGGTACTGACAGCAAATTATGCTTTTGCTCTGATCCAGGAAGGGCAAATTAAAAAAAACATTAAGCTGCTGGAAAAATACAATAAAGATAATGTCAAACATCCTGCCATATACAAACTGCTGTCGCGAGCCTATGGTAAAGACCGGCAGCTATTAAAGGCCCACATGGCTGAAGCTGAGTTTTATTACCTTAACGGTCTTCTTGAACAGGCCATTATGCAGTTAAACATTGCCCGGAAACTGGTTAAAGATAATGATTTTTACACGCTTTCCCGTCTTGAAGCCCGCAAACAGGCTATTAAGGAAGAACAGGAACTGTATAAATTAGAAGATATTTAGGCAGTTTATACAAAAAGCCTGCACTTATCCCTGTAAGCTTATGGTTATTATTCATTCAAAGTCTTTTTCAGGTTAAAAATCATTTATTTAAGAAAAAGCTAACTTACTAATTTTCCAGTAATTAACACTGTTTTTCTTTTTTTATTCATATACTATTGTAATAATTTATAAATACTGTTATTTTTTACCTATGTTTAAAGCTGAATAAAGCACTTGAACCAAATAAATTATTCAGCTTGAAGAACAGGGTTTTAAAAACAGATTTTAATAACATAACTGGTTTTTGCTGCCTGATAATTGCTGGAGATATATTCCTGCTGTCTATCAGCTTGCTAAATAACAAATAACTAACACCATAATATTCATTTTTCTCGGGGTGGGGAAAACAATTTAACAGGAGGAGTCGATGCGACGTTTTTCAAAAATCGTATCTACAACAACATTTATTGCTGTTGCAATTACTGGACTGGGACTGGCTTCAAGTACAGTACATGCTGCCGGAATTAAATCAGATATCGAAAAAGGCAAGGAAATTGCCTTTAATAGAAAAAAGGGTAACTGTCTTGCCTGCCATATGATTGAAGGTGGTAAGCTGCCTGGAAATATTGCACCGCCATTAGTTGCTATGCAGCAGCGTTTTCCGGATCGTGCCAAGCTCAGAGCGCAGATTTATGATGCCACTGTAGCAAACCCTAATACTATTATGATCCCATTTGGACGTCATAAGGTTCTTACTGATGAAGAAATTGATCTCGTAACCGATTTTGTCCATCAATTATAAACAGGCACAAAATATTAGCGTAAAGGGATTGCGTCTGCAAACGCCCCCTTACCAGCTGATTTGTATACAGTATTAAATGCGTGTCAGAAAAAAAGACACTTACTAGATGGGGTGCTATCTAAGATGAAACTATCAAAATTAAAAAAAGTAATATTAGCTTTGACTACGGCTGGTGTTCTTGGGGGAGCCTATAGCACTGCTATGGCAACAACACCAGAAGAAGATTTACATAACTTCCGTGAATATTTTTTCAAAAAATTTCCTGGTGTTCCACTCAATGAATACGGCAACGGCGTTTATGCCATTGATCCCGGTTCCAGAGAAACCTGGGAAGCAATAGAAGAATTTCCTCCTTACGAGATTGCCTTAGAAAAAGGGGAAACCTTATTCAATACACCATTTAAAAATGGTAAAACTTACGGTTCCTGCTTTGCCAACGGTGGTATTGGCATTCGCCAGAACTTCCCTTTTTACAGCACCAAGGCTAAACAGGTTAAAACCATGGAACAGGTTATTAACGAATGTCGTACTATAAATGGTGAAAAACCTCTGAAATGGAAAAAAGGCGATATTGCGGCTATTTCCGCTTATATGGCCTACACTTCACGCGGCAAGCCCATGAATATTAAAACCCCGACCACACCAGATGAAATCAAATGGTATGAACGTGGCCGTAAACATTTCTACGCCAAGCGCGGCCAGCTGAACATGTCCTGTGCCAACTGTCACCAGGATAATGCCGGTAACCGTATCCGTGCCGATATTTTAAGTCCTGCACTGGGTCATGTGACTCATTTCCCTGTTTATCGTGCCAAGTGGGGCAGTCTGGGAACTCTGCATCGTCGATATGGCGGTTGTAATAAGCAGGTTCGTGCCTTACCATTAAAAGCTCAGAGCGATGAGTACAAAGCACTGGAATATTTCCACTCTTATATGAGTAATGGTATCGAGGTTAACGGCCCTGGTTCCAGGAAGTAATCACCAAAGCTTAAATTCATAAGTTTTAGTTTAAAAAAAGCCCGGTTATCTGTAAGGATACCGGGCTTTTTTATGCTCTGAATTAATCTTCAGCTTTATCCTCTGCTTTTTTTCGGGTTCTTACTGCCAGCACATCGCAGGGGGCATGATGCAGTATGGCATTGGCTGTAGAGCCTAATAGCAGTTCAATACCATTTCGACCGTGAGAACCGCAGACAATTAGATCCACCTCCTGCTGTTCAGCCATTTCCACAATTTCTGTTTTTGAAATACCGACAATCACTTTATTATACAACTCAATGTTTTCATCTACAGCAAGGGACTGAACCAGTTCATCCATTCTGGTCTGAGATATTTTTAATATTTCCTCTTCATCCAAGACAATATCCTCATAAGCCGGATAAAACAGGGGATCGTAGGAGGCACTCATCTGATAAAAAATTTCTGCCACATACACCAGGGTCAGCTTCGCTCTGTGATCCTGTGCCAGTCTGAGGGCTTTACGACAGACATGCTCTGAGTCCTCCGATAAGTCCACAGCAACGAGAATGTTTTTATAATTATCCATATGACTTTCCTTATTTCAAGCCTTATTTCAGCTCTTATTTCAGAATTCTTATTACCAACTATTATTAATATAAGTTAATATAACAATATTTTTTAAACTAAGGAATTTAATGCAGGTTCAATTTATTGATACGCCGGAGGCTTTAAGCCAGATTTGCAAAACCTTTTCTGACAGTAACTTTCTGGCT
>JBHNNM010000252.1:0-4088 GCA_048563625.1 Gammaproteobacteria bacterium
CTAATTAAAATGCTGTCAAATAATATTCCTTTGCCATTTTTCCCCGGATCAATCAGGCTCTGCCCCATGGCATTCATCATAACAATTTTGCCATCCCTGTCCTGGGTCAGGATAATAGCCTGGGAGGTATTTAACAGCCCGGTAATAAAATCTTTTTCTTTAGCCAGTGCTGCACTATGTGCTATCAACCCGCGACTCTTGTGGTCCACCTGGTTTTTCAGATCCTCCAGTTGCAGAGATAAATCAAACACTGAATGGGCCAGTAAGTCGATTTCATTATAAAACCAGGTTGGCTGTTTTAACTGGTTTAACTCTTCTCAGATCCTGGGAAATGCATTCTGAGCAAACAGCGGTAGGGTTTTTACAATATGTCCAATATCCCGCATAGGCGCCCAGAGAATAAACAGCAGTAATACTTCTGAAATGAGTAAGCCTAACAGACCGGTATAGAATATTTTTAATGCCGATTTATTAATGGTATCCAGTTGTCGGGTAATATCACTGATAACCAGAACCATGGTTCGGTTTTTCTGGGACAGGTTACTTAACAAAACCAGCTGCAGTTCATAACTGCGATCCTGCCATCTGATCTGCCGGGCATGTTCGAGGGTTTCTGACAAACTGTACTGAGAGGCAAACTTTTTTAATATTTCAAATTGCTGACGGGCATTACTTAATACCAGTAAACGTGCATGCCATTGCGGCAATTCCATAAAATCCCTGGTATTTTTATCTGGCAGTTCCGACATTTGTACAATAACACCAATATCGGCATCTGACATAGTGGAAAATTCAACCACAAGGTTAACCATAGAAGCACTGAGTACTATAACCCCTATCTTGCCGTTGTCATACAGGATGGGTGTTGCAGTATACAGATTACGCTGTTCATGACATTCCATGCGGTTTTGAGGACGTTCATTTAACAGACTGTCTGCCACCATTTGCTTAACCGCATCTGGAAGGGACTGTTCGCTCCAGGATACTGCAGGCTGTTTTAAATCCTCAAAAAAATACAGACTGTTCAGACCATATTCTATTTGCAGTAAAGAAGCATGCTGCTGAATAATTTCACGCAGATTATCTACAAAAGTAATATTCTGTGCTGATTTACCGGGAAGGGTGTTTTGTGATGGTTTATCCAGCTGCAGCAGGGGGATAAGATAGGACAACTGGCGCATTCTCTCAGAACTGTTTTTTACAATGCCCTCAATACCCTTAATATGTGCCTGTTGGGAAAACTGTCGATTTTGCTCGGACTGCAGCAGAATATGCTGGTAACTGACCTAGGAGACAATGACATTAACCGCAATCAATGCCACACTGTTCCCGAAAACCACTTTCCATTTCAGGCTTAAAAATGTCAGCTGCTTTTTGTTCTGATCATTAGTCATTAACCATTCTGGGCCTGTAACCATAATTAACGAGGACCACTTGTATAGCCCAGTCCAGGCTAACAACCTCCCTTTAAATATAGATAATACACACTATATATGCAAGATAGATTCCATTAATACACGTAATCCAATACAGCCTTTACATTGAAAATCTGTTACACTTAAGCGCGATTTCACCTTAATAAACCCATTGAATTTATATGAGTATCCACGCACTGGAAATTAAAGACCTGAGAAAAACCTATAACAACGGTTTTGAGGCTCTAAAAGGAATTAACCTGAGTGTACGACAGGGTGACTTTCTGGCTCTGCTCGGCCCCAATGGTGCCGGTAAATCGACGGCCATTGGCATTGTCTGTTCATTAATCAATAAAACCTCCGGGCGGATCATTATTCAGGGCTATGATTTAAATAAATGTCCTCGTGAAGCGAAGCAAAACTTGGGTATTGTCCCCCAGGAATTTAATTTTAATGTCTTTGAACCCGTTGAAGAAATACTGGTTAACCAGGCCGGTTTTTATGGTGTTAAACGTAAAGAAGCATTTAAGAGAGCAGAACAACGTCTGAAGCAGCTTGAATTATGGGATAAACGCCGTGAAATGGCACGGGAATTATCCGGCGGTATGAAACGGCGTCTGATGATTGCCCGGGCACTGATGCACAACCCGCAGATACTCATTCTGGATGAACCTACAGCCGGGGTAGATATAGAAATACGCCGCAGTATGTGGTCATTTCTACAGGAGCTCAATGAACAGGGTACCACGATCATTCTGACCACCCATTACCTGGAAGAAGCCGAACAGCTCTGTAAGCATATTGCTATTATTAATCAGGGCGAAATCATTAAAAACTGTACCATGCTGGAACTGCTGGATGAACTGGACAGTGAATGCTTGGTGCTTAACCTGAAACAGCCTCTGGATTGTGCTCCTAAACTTAAAGATTACCGTATGAGACTGCTGGAAAACCGAATTCTTGAAGTGGAAGTCAGAAAACATGAAAGTCTGAATCATTTATTTCAGTTGCTCAGTGATCAGCAGGTTGAAGTACTGAGCATGCGTAATAAAAGCAACCGTCTTGAACAGCTGTTTTTACACCTCGTTAATAATAATAACCAGCCAACGGATCAGTCAAATCATGTACTTCAAAGCTAACCTGACAGCTTATAACACCATAGTCATTAAGGAAATTTTACGCTTTTCCCGGATATGGCTGCAGACTATTGTTCCCCCGGCTATTACCACTACTTTATATTTTATTATTTTTGGCCGTCTGATTGGTTCACAGCTGGGCGATATTGATAATTACTCCTATATGGATTACATCGTCCCCGGTCTTATTATTATGTCGATTATTACCAACTCCTATGCCAATGTAGTTTCGTCATTTTACGGTACCAAGTTTCATCATCATATTGAAGAACTGCTGGTATCTCCGGCATCCAACTTAACCATTATTGCTGGCTATGTATCCGGCGGAGTGGCCCGGGGTATGGTCGTTGGACTGGTAGTCACTCTGGTTTCCCTGTTTTTTACGACCATTACGGTGGACAGCTATGTGATTACCATAGCCATTGCTATCTTAACGGCGGTGCTGTTCTCTCTGGCAGGGCTGATAAACGCCATCTTTGCTAATAGTTTTGATGACATCAGTATTGTTCCTACTTTTGTACTGACCCCTTTGACTTATCTTGGCGGTGTATTTTACTCCATCGATATGCTGCCCTCTTTCTGGCAGAATGTCTCTCTGTTTAATCCTGTGCTCTACATGGTTAACGGTTTTCGAATGGGTATGCTGGGGGTTTCTGATGCCAGTCTCAGTACTGCTATTCTGATCATTCTGGGCTTTATTCTATTGCTCGGCATCATCAGTCTGTGGTTATTACACCGGGGTATTGGTATTAAGAAGTAAACCGCTATGGATTATTTATATTCTCTTGATTTTGCACAACTTATTAAGCAGAGCGAGTACACCTATCTGCTGATTTTTGGCATCGCCTTTCTGGAAACCCTGTTACTGGTTGGTTTTTTCTTTCCCGGTTCTATGGCTCTGCTGGCCATTGGCGGTTTAATTGCCTCCGGCACACTGGAACTCTGGCCTACCCTGTTCTGGGCCTTCCTCGGGGCCGTTATCGGCGATAATATCAGTTTCTGGATTGGGGTATATTTTAAGGAGCCTTTACATCATTCCAGACTCTATGCCCGTCATAAAGAGGCTTTTCTCAAAGGCGAAGAATTTTTCCACCGGTATGGAAGTTACAGCGTGGTACTGGGACGGTTTGTCGGGCCGATTCGTGCAGTTATTCCTACTATAGCCGGCAGTCTGGGTATGTCCGGAAAACTGTTTTTTGTGGTTAATGTACTTTCTGCCTTGGTATGGGCCCCCGCTTATATACTACCCGGTTATCTTATGGGCGATCTGTATAAACGCCTGGATCAGTACCTGGAAATTCAGGTGGGCAGTTTATTAACCATTCTGACCGGACTGATTGTTATTGGCTTTATGATCAAACGCTCAAAACATCATAGAAAAGACTGGGCTTATACTGGACTGGTATTAATAACACTACTGGCCCTGGGACTTACTCAGATAAAATACCCATGGTAAGCATTTCTTCATAAAGCATGGACAGGCGGGCATTGGCTTCGTTCATTTCCAGTAATTGCTGTTTTTTCTCCAGAGACAGGG
>JBHNNM010000253.1:0-4086 GCA_048563625.1 Gammaproteobacteria bacterium
CCTGACTTTGGAAGGTAGGCTGTTCACTATGAAGGTGGTATTTCAGGTTTGTTCATTTAACCACTGCTGACTTAAACCACCGCAATGAGCGTTTACACAGTTATTTTTACACCCTCGCAAACTCATTGTTAAGTTAAAAGAACCGGTTGGCTCTGAATTATCACTTTTAAGAGCAGACCATCTGCTGTTTTCCTATCTGCACCTTGCAGCTCTGCCGGAACTGACACAGCGACTGTGTGCTATTGGCCTAAAGGCCATTGGATTTGAAACCGTACAGACTGCCAATGGGCAGTTACCCCTGCTGGCACCTATGAGTGATATTGCCGGTCGTCTGGCGGCCGGTCTTGGGGCTGAAGTGGTTGTGTTTGATCGTAATCGGGACAAAATGGTCGGGATGCGTGCTCTGGGGTATAATGTTACGGCCTTATATCCTTACCCATCAGCCATAGCAGAGCATATTCAGAATGCCGATTTATTAATCGGTACAGTATTGCTGGTGGGCCAGAAAGCTCCACATCTGGTCAGTGAGCAGGATGTTGCCGGGATGCAGAAGGGCAGTGTTATTATTGATATTTCTGTGGACCAGGGAGGCTGTATTGAAACAACCCGTCCAACCACTTATGAAAAGCCCACTTTTGTTAAACACGGTGTCACTCATTTTGGAGTAACCAATATGCCTAGTGCTGTTCCTCGAACCGCATCAAAGTCTTATCGGCCAGTCTGATACCCTATTTACTGCAGCTCGCGGATGCTCCGGATAATTTATCTGAGCCATTGCACAAAGGTGTTAATATTGATGCTGGAGAAATCATCCATCCTGCTTTAAAATAGGCGCACATTAAAAATAATCATAATTATTACCATTCTTTTTATTTCAGCTTTAACAAGTATTTAGTAAATATTTAACGAGTAAAAGCAGCAACCCTAACGAGTTAACACATTTTGGCGCAACCGGTAAAAAAGAAAGCTAGCATAAAGAAAAAAGCAAAATCCAGAACGCCCTCTGCCACAACCAGAAAGCCATTATCTGCCAATGTGATTCGAGGTATTAAGGAAAGTGTTTTTTTCCTTTTTATCGCAATCAGTCTGTATCTGTTTATTTCCCTGTTTACCTATTCTCCTGCAGATCCCGGCTGGTCACACAGTATTTCTGAAAAAAATGATCCGGGTAAACTGCACAATATGGGTGGTATATTTGGTGCCTGGTTTGCTGACGCTTTACTGAATCTGTTCGGCTATCTGGGTTACCTGTTTCCACTGATGATCCTTTATAGCGGCTGGCTGGTCTATCGGGGCAGAAACGAGCAGGAAGTTTTTCATGGCTGGTATTTCAGTCTGCGTACCATAGGCTTTATCCTGACTATCTGTGCCGGAACGGCCATTTCCAGTATGCATTTTCTGCATCCGGCTATTGAATTGCCCTATTATGCCGGTGGCATACTGGGCAGTGTTATTGCCGAACAACTTCAGCAATGGTTCAGTTTTGTCGGCACAACGCTCATATTATTAACCCCGTTTTTAATTGGTATTACTCTGTTTACCGGCCTTTCCTGGCTGTCCTTAATGGATGATATTGGTGCCTTTGTACTGAATAGCTATCAGCGTGGTATTGATAAATGGCGTGCTTATCGTGCAAAAAAAGTGGCCTTAAAAGCCGACAAAATAGAACAGTCTAGGCTTAAATCCCAGTTGAAACTGGTGGAAAAGCAGAAGCTTAAACAACAGAAACTGGCTGAAAAAGAAGCATTGCGGACTGAGCGAGCTAAAAAAGCTGCAGAAAAAGCAGCCCTTAAGGCACAAAAGGCCATTAAAATTGAACCACGATTCGAGGCTAACAAACCCAGTAAACGGGTTAATAAAGATAAACAGCCGGAATTATTTGAATATGATGCTATGGACCGTCTGCCGTCCTTATCCCTTCTGGATAAGGCTCACCCGTCAAAGCATGTCACATCATCGGAACAACTGGAACGTACATCACGCCTGATTGAAGATAAACTGGCTGATTTTAATTTGAATGTACAGGTGGTTTCAGTTAGCCAAGGGCCGGTGATTACCCGTTTTGAAATTCAGCTGGCACCGGGTATTAAGGTCAGTCAGATCACCAATTTATCTAAAGATCTGGCCCGTTCAATGCTGGTGGTCAGTATCCGTGTGGTCGAAGTTATTGCCGGAAAATCTACCGTGGGTATTGAAATACCCAATGAACACCGAGAAATTGTCTATTTCAGTGAAATTCTAGGTTCCAAAGAATTTGCAGACTCTAATGCCAAAATTCCCCTTGGTCTGGGACAGGATATTTCCGGTCATCCCATTGTGGCTGATCTGGCTAAAATGCCGCACCTGCTGGTGGCGGGTACTACTGGTTCAGGTAAGTCCGTGGGAGTCAACTCCATGATCCTCAGTATGCTGTTCCAGCTTCCGCCTGATCAACTTCGTCTGATTATGGTGGATCCAAAAATGCTGGAATTGTCCATTTATGAAGATATCCCTCATCTTCTGGCACCGGTAGTGACAGATATGAAGGAAGCCGCTAATGCTCTGCGATGGTGTGTGGCTGAAATGGAACGGCGCTATAAGTTAATGGCAGCTATGGGGGTCAGAAACCTGGCTGGTTTTAACAAGAAAATAGAAGCGGCTATTGATGCCGGAGAGCCTATTCTTGATCCCCTATTTGAACCTAATCCATTAAGACCGGAAGAACCTGCACCGGAGCTGGAACCCTTACCTTTTATTGTCATTGTTAATGATGAATTTGCCGATATGATGATGATTGTGGGTAAAAAAGTAGAAGAACTGATTGCCCGGCTGGCTCAGAAAGCCCGTGCTGCCGGTCTGCACCTTATTATTGCCACGCAAAGACCTTCGGTGGATGTTATTACCGGCCTGATTAAGGCTAATGTGCCCACCCGGATTGCTTTTCAGGTTTCCTCAAAAATTGATTCCAGAACCATTCTGGATCAGATGGGTGCTGAAAACCTGCTGGGACATGGTGATATGCTGTTCCTGCCGCCCGGACAGGGTTATCCGTTGCGGGTACATGGTGCCTTTGTATCCGATAATGAAGTTCATGCGGTAGTAGATGATTTAAAGAGTCGGGGAAAAGCCGATTATATTGAAGAAATTCTAACCGGAGAAGGTGTTTCAACAGCCGGTCTGATCCCTGGTGATAAAGGCGGCGAAAATGAATCGGATCCACTTTATGATCAAGCTGTAGCTATAGTCACAGAAACCCGCAGAGCCTCTATTTCCGGTTTACAACGCCGTCTGAAAGTTGGCTATAACCGTGCGGCCCGAATGGTGGAAGATATGGAGGCAGCCGGTGTGGTCAGTCCGGTGCAGTCTAATGGCCAGCGGGAAGTTCTGGCACCGCCGCCGGTTTAACCTAAAAAAATGTATACGCTATTTATAAGGGATATATTATTTATGAAAAAACTATTTTTGCTAATTGTATTTTTGCTTTTCGCATCTCAAAATCTTTATGCGGATGGTTTTGTGTTACACAGTAAAGATATTCATGGCCAGCTATCTTTAAAACAGGTTTATTCTGGTTTTGGCTGTAAGGGTGAGAATATCTCGCCAGAGCTGGAATGGAAAAATATACCAGCAGGTACTAAAAGTTTTGCCGTTACAGTCTATGACCCGGATGCACCCACCGGCAGCGGTTGGTGGCACTGGCTGGTATTTGATATTCCTGCTAATGTCCATCGTATAGCAACCGGAGCCGCTGACCTGCCTGCAGGCAGTGTCCAGAGTATGACTGATTTCGGGAAAATCGGTTATGGAGGTGCCTGTCCACCAGAAGGCGACAGACCGCATCGCTATATTTTTACAGTATATTCTCTGGATACGCCGTCATTAGGCCTTAATAAAGATGCCAGACCGGCGCTGGTAGGTTTTGTTATTAATAAACATACCCTAGCTAAAGCTTCTTTGATTGCTTATTACGGGCGTTAATTTTATCTTAAATAGTTCAACCTGAATAATACTGTTTTAAGCCTGACCTCAAGCCAGGTTTAACGCGGCTGATGTTCCGCTTTGATAACCCCCCCATCAAACCGGAAATAATTTTGAGCCACAAAAGCC
>JBHNNM010000254.1:0-4075 GCA_048563625.1 Gammaproteobacteria bacterium
GGAAGTGATTGAATGGGGTGAGCAGGACGGCAAACTTATTGGTGCCGTGCGTATTGTCTACTCCATGGAAAAAGAACAGGAGGAAATTGATTCTGCACTGTGGACAGGTATTGTAATTAGTCTGTCCATTTTTATTGCTGCGATTATTTTTGCCTTTCTTATTTTCCGCAAGGTCGTAGTGACACCACTGAGTGAATTTCGTAAAACCGTTTATCTTATTGAACAGGATAATGATCTGACTCAAAGGATCCAGGTTGACAGTAAGGATGAGTTTGGTAAAACCGCCAAAGTGATTAACAGTCTGCTGGAAGAATTTCAGACCGTTTTAAGCAATGTCTCCACAGCCAGTAAGGATCTGGCCGGCTCATCCAGCCAGTTAAACAATATTACTGAAAACACACTCAATAGTGTTAATGAACAGTACCAGAAAATTGAAATTATTTCCGAGGTTACGCAAAACCTGTCAGAAAGCTCTAAACGAGTTTCCGAATGTTCACTGGATGCCGATAATGCTGTACTGGAAACCCAGAAAGATGCAGATTTCGGAGACCAGATGACCCAAAAGGTGTCTCAACAGCTAAGCAGTCTGGGGGCAGTGTCTCCGATGCCAGCCAGATATCACTTGCCCTGGCAGAAGACAGTCAGAACATATCCAAAGTTTTGCATACCATTAAGGAAATTGCTGAACAGACTAATCTGCTGGCGCTGAATGCCGCCATTGAAGCCGCCCGTGCCGGTGAGCATGGCCGTGGTTTTGCCGTGGTAGCCGACGAGGTGCGCCAGCTGTCTCAGAAAACTCAGGAATCCAGCCTGGTGATTCAGGAAATTATTGAAAAATTACAGAAAAATTCATCACTGGCCGTGGATAAAATGACTCAGAGCACAGAAGTTTCCAGAAAAACTTCAGAACTGGCTGAACAAGCGGAGCAGGCACTGCAGAAAATAAACGAGTCTGTCACCACCATTAAAACCAAAAACCATGAAATTGTCAGTGTGGCTGAGGAGCAGAGTATTATTACCCGTAATATTTATGAAAATATTCAGCAGATCCATGATCATGCCAATTATTCCAGAGAAAAAGCCGAGGAAACCAGCCAGTCCAGTCACCAGCTATCCGAACTGGCCCTGATGCTGGAAAAACTGGTAGAAAAGTTTAAGGTTTAAGGTAAGACTAAAATGGAAACATTTTTACCGGCGACGGCATCCGGTTAACATCCTGCCCCATAACCCCGAGTTTTCTGTTAAGGCTCTGCATCTGCTTGTTAATTTTTTTCAGGTTATAGTTGATATTATTGATGCTGCCGCTGAAACCATGTGCATCCTCCTGCATCAATTGAACGGTTTGAGCAATATGGGTCAGTACGGCGACTGAATTATCCGGCTGAATAATAGAATTACTGATAGCCTGGGTGTGCTGAGCCACCTCTTTGATCCCTGCTTCCACTGAACCTATATTTGACTGCATCTGTTCAATGGCTCGGGTCATAGACGATACCCCCTTTGCCATATCTTCAATATAAGCATTGGTTTTCTGTATATTCTGCTGCTGTGACCAGACCAGAAAAACAATCACGGCAAAAAACACCAGTAATACCAGAACACCATAACGAATAATCCGGGCATTGCTACGTCCAAGCTGCTCCTGGGATTTTATGGCCCCAATAAACTGCTGCTGAACATTTTCAACCATAGTCTCATTTATATTCCCTGTTTGTTCCTGTTCTTCAATAGTCATTTAATACCCGTGTTTAATAATTTGTTGTGTTTTTTTAAAAAGCTTACTGATTATAACTGCTGATACTCCCTGAGCAACTGTTCAGCCTCCTCTCTGGACAGAATTTTCCATGGTAGGGGGAAACGACCGGCGACTTTCTGCTGGTATTTTTTATAAACCTCACCATGCTAAGCGATCAGTTTTTTTTCTTCCATGCGGGAACCATAGATAAAGTAAGCGGTTACCAGTAAATAAACCATCAGCTGTACGCTGGACACATCCCGAGTCCAGATAATCACCAGACCAAAGAAATACCAGGGATGCCTGACATAGCGGTGAAAGGGTGAAATCTGAAATTTCTCCTGATCGTGGACGCTTTGATTACCTTCTTTAAGCTGCCTTGTGCCCCAGAACTCTGACAGATCGTAATGATTTAAGGAATAAACAAAGCCTGTTACTGCCAGTAGGGCCAGCGCCGTGCCACCCATTGCTTGACCATCAAAGAAGCCATCAGCGAATGAAAGGCAAAGTAACTGATAAATACCGCAGCTATAATGATATATGGTACTGTATTATTCAAAAGGTTTCCTGTGTTTTGGACAATACTACCAAAGTTTACACCGCAGTGTAATCAGTGTGCATCCTATTTCCCTCTCCCGCTGGGAGAGGGCCAGGGTGAGGGTAAATTATTTAAGCTCCAGTTTAAATGGATAGTGCCGTAACTGCTGGCCTTCTGATACCGTTAACAGAGCTTTTACCGGCAACCCCTGATAATTGAGTAATATTTTATGATGGTTCTTATTAGAATCCCTGTTAGCCTGGGCACCAAAACCATAATCAATGGCAGCCGTGGAAATCCGGTTATTATCTTTATCCAGCAGGGCAATATTCAGCAATCTGTCCCTGCGGCCTGAAACTTCAAAGCCCATTACCTTATTGCCCAAACGGACCATTTTCAGTTTAAGTCCGACATCTTCCCAGACTGCACCGATATTTAAATTCGTAAAACTGCTGCTGTGTTTGGAAAGCAGCAGATGCAGAATAATTTCTCCCTCTATGGATTTAAGTAGTTGCTGCTCATTTTTCCAGGGCAGTTTAAAATCAATAGTGGTATCCATCCAGGGCTGATTTTTATCCGGCACAAACTCACCGTTCATATAGTAGCCCTTAGCCTTAAGCAGGTAAAAATTTGACTGGCCTGTCTGGCCCTGAACCTGTTTTTCTGTATTATTTCCTGAATTCTCTTCAGGGTAGTTCAGTTTCACTTCCAGAGCCGACAAATTATCCTGAATTTCTTCAATTATCGGGGTTTTAATCAGCAGTCGACCGGAGGTACCCCAGTGGCGGCTGGTTTTCAGTGAATACAGACCCAGGTTAAACGGCCCGTTATGCCAGTTAGCCAGCAACTGGCCATGCCAGCCGCTTTTCTGCTCCAGTTCCAGTGGCGGGTAATCCTGATAGAGCTTATTCCAGCTTTCCAGTGATGAGAGTTTGATGGATTCAATAGGGTACTGCCATTGCTCTTTTGTTGGGTATGGAGGGAATTGAGTAATGTTTACCTGGTAAACTAGGTGTTCGGTTTCACTGGCATAAATCACTTCTATAGTGTCGATTTTGCCATGAAAATTCTGTGTTACCGAACGACCTGAGCCGAACAGGTTTGTCATGGATGAGCGGGAAGCACCGCTCAGATACTGTTGTTTATCATTCAATGCTCTAACGCTTAATATACGCTGTTCATTACCGGATACGGTATAAGAAAGCACATCATCTGCACTGGGTTTAAATAAAATACGGCTGCCGTATCGGGACAGGACTTTATTTTCATTATTTTTCTTAAAACGGACAGCCTCTGTACGGGTCGCCAGATTCAAATTTATCTCAGCTTTAAGGGCTTTTACCGCAGCAAAATCTACCCCTTTTTTCAGACACACTTTTTTACGCAGTTCCAGCTCAGTATATTGAACCGGTTTATTATTAATAAAGGTAGTTCTGGCCAACCCAAAACTGCTGAAATAGTCGTCAATTGCCGGGGTTTTATTACAGCCGGCATTAGCAAGCACATTATGACCCTGACGGTCTTCTACCGCGATAATTTGAATCCATGCCTGTCTATTACTGCTGTTAGGGATATTCTGGCCCTTACCCCTTAACTGCAGAACAATCTGCTCCTTATCCAGCAGAATTTCTTCTATGGTTAAAGCAAACGGCCCCTGCTGCCAGACCTGATTAAAAAAGCTGTCGTACTGCTTATTAAAAGGTTTCAGTTGGTTACTGTCTATCCGGACTGCCTGACAGCCGGGACTACGATAATTCTGACACCCACTGAGTATAGTTACTTTTCTTAATAAATATATTGCG
>JBHNNM010000255.1:0-2783 GCA_048563625.1 Gammaproteobacteria bacterium
CTGACTTTGGAAGGTAGGCTGTTCACTATGAAGGTGGTATTTCAGGTTTGTTCATTTAACCACTGCTGACTTAAACCACCGCAATGAGCGTTTACACAGTTATTTTTACACCCTCAAAAAATCAGGCCAGCAGGTTCATAGTTTCTTCAACCTGTTCTTTTGCCTGCTCCAGAACCTTGACACTTAACTCAGGAGTTAACTGACCCAGTGCCAGTTTGGTAAATGCAGGTACTTCATTTAATCGGGGCAGTTCTCCTATGGTGCTGGACCTGCGCTTAAAGCATGCAGCTGGGCAACAATAATAATATCGCAGTAATCAGGTTTTTCACCGGGCTGTCGTAGCCAGTTCTGGGCTTCCCGGGCGGTGGTGATTAAGTCTTCGGTAAACTGCCATTTAGAGAGAATGGCGGCACCCAGTTCACCTTTTAACGTATCGATTAACAAATCAAATTTTTTATCATTACTGATAATTTCCGGATGTTTATCGGCAAAAGTAATAATTGGGATGGCTCCTATATCATGTAATAAACCGGCCAGCAGGGCGTGTTCCCGGTTAAATCTGGGGGTTATTTTGGCCAGGACAAAACTTAATGCAGCCACTTCCCGGCTATGATTCCAGACGGCCTGCATTTTTTTCTTTAAGGCCCGGTTTCTGGTTTTAAATAATTCCTTCATACTGAAAGAGGTGACCAGTTGATTGGTAACCTTGGTTCCCAAGCGGGTAACTGCCATCTGCCAATCATCAATTTTATGAATTGAGCGATACAGGGCACTATTGACGGTTTTGATTATTTTGGTGGTAATGGCCGGATCTGAGGCGATAATATTGGCAATTTGCCGGAAATTACTGTTTTCATCATATAGGGCCTGGCGAATTTTCAGAGCTACGTCTGGTACACTGGGTAGTTCCAGACGGTTATTACTGAGGTCCTTGGTTAAACGTTTATAGAGATAATGCTGGCGTATTTCGTCTGAAGGCTCCTCTGTAACTGACTTATTGGCAAACTGTAGCATGGTTTGCAAATCAACCATAACGACTTTTATATCATCAACGGCTTTAACACTGTAACGGCTGGGGCGATAGCGTGACAGGGGGTTGCGGGCATTTTCACTGCGGGCATGGATCAGCCACTGGGTTGAACTTTCATCACTGCCGTCAATTAAAAAATACTGGTAGGGGCTGTCACTGTATAACTGAATAAAAGTTGTTTTAGCAGGAATGTTTTTAATCTGTATCAGGTTACCCAGTTCAATAAGCTGATGATCAGAAAGATGCTGAAAGGGTAAAAAAAACTTAAGGAATCGAAGAACCATATATGGTTTAGTAATCGTTATGAATGTCCTTTAATGTATAGCCTATTTTAAGGTTGATTGCACTGATGAGGGTCTTAAAAATAAAAATTTCTGCTTTGTTTTTTCAATCGTATTTAGAAAATGCTAAAATGTTAAATTAACTTAAAAATTATCAGCCAAGGAGCGATAGTGGCCTTAAAGTTCGTAGAATCAGCCAGACTGCCGACCCAATTTGCAGAATTTACCATTCATGGGTTTAAAGACGATGTCACCCGAAAGGAGCATATTGCCCTGGTACTGGGTGATGTGGCTGATGATAAGCCTGTTGATATTCGCATGCATTCAGAATGCCTGACCGGCGATGCTCTGTTCAGTGTGCGTTGTGACTGCGGACCCCAGCTTGAAGCCGCCTTAAGACATATCGCTGATGAAGGTCGGGGTGTGCTGCTGTATTTACGTCAGGAAGGGCGGGGTATCGGGCTGATCAATAAAATTAAGGCCTATCATTTACAGGATCTGGGCGCAGACACTGTAGAAGCTAATGAGCAGCTGGGTTTTGATGCTGATTTACGTGAATACGATATAGCCCGAGATATGCTCAGACATCTCAATGTAAATAAAATTCGTTTAATGACCAATAATCCACGTAAAGTCAGTGCCTTGGAAGAACATGGTATTGAAGTGGTTGAACGACTACCCTGGAAACATGGCGAAAATCCACACAATTCACATTATCTCTCTACCAAAGCCGGTAAACTGGGACATATGTTTTAACTTTGTATATTAAAAAAGTATATTAAAAAACAATCAGTATTTATGGCTTTTTCGATTGTTTTTGCTATTTTTAAGTGTAGCAAAGCTAAATCTGAAAAAAATCAGTTAAATCATCTGGATTCAACTCAAAGGGCAGAACTATCTATGGGTACCTTTTCGTTTATCTTACTGGGCATCATTGTTGTTGCCGCCATTTATTTTATCAGTATTTATAATAACCTGGTCCGGATCAAGCATAACGTTTCCCAGGCTTGGTCTAATATTGATATTCTGCTTAAACAGCGTCACGATGAACTGCCCAAGCTGGTAGAAGTCTGTAAACAATATATGCAGTATGAAGGCTCGGCCCTGGAAAAAATCATTAAAGCCCGTGCCAGTGTTTCTCAGGCCAGAGAAGCCGGTAATATTGCAGCCCTGGGAGCCGCTGAAGGGCAGTTACGACTGGGACTGGGCAATCTGTTTGCCGTATCTGAAGCTTATCCCGATTTAAAAGCCAATCAAAACTTTCAGCATTTACAGAACCGTATTGCCGGGCTGGAAGATGCCATTGCGGACCGACGTGAATACTATAATGACAGTGTTAATATTAATAATGTCCGGATTGAACAGTTTCCTGACTTAATTGTGGCCCGGATGTTTAATTTTAAAGAACAGCCGCTGCTGGAATTTGATGAAGAAGAAAAGCAGGATGTTGATATTAAATCTCTGTTTAATTA
>JBHNNM010000255.1:2883-4071 GCA_048563625.1 Gammaproteobacteria bacterium
TCCGGATTGAACAGTTTCCTGACTTAATTGTGGCCCGGATGTTTAATTTTAAAGAACAGCCGCTGCTGGAATTTGATGAAGAAGAAAAGCAGGATGTTGATATTAAATCTCTGTTTAATTAATTGCCCCAGTATCCTTTAGCTGATTAATGTTCGAATCCGTAAAACAGCAGATCATTCATGCCGATCAGGCGGGAATTATTTTTTTTCTCGGCCTGATGGTCATACTTTGTGCTCTCAGTCTGTATGGTATATTCCGCTTCTTTCACCGCTACCGCATGATTGCAGACACCCCGACTTCCAGAATACGTTCTGCCCATCAGGGTTATGTGGAACTGGAAGGCGAGGGCAGGCTTATGCAGGGGCAGCCCATAATATCTCCCCTGAGTAAAAAAAATGTCTCTGGTATAAATTCAAAATAGAAGAACGGGTCAGGGAATATGATATTGGCCCCTCAAATAATCATGCTCTGTCAAAGGCAAGCTGGGAAACCGTCAATTCCGGAACTTCTGATAATCTCTTTCTGCTGATTGATGATACCGGCACCTGTGTTGTGGATCCGGAAGACGCCACGGTAACCCCTTCCTTTTCCAAAACCTGGTATGGTGAACGGGAATACCAGGTCACTGATATGACCAGTGTGGATGGCGTTCTTGGCATGCTTAAAGTCGGCAATAGAAATAAATATCGATTTACTGAGCAGCGTATTGATATCGGTGACTACCTGTATGTTCTTGGCCGTTTTAACAGTATTGGCGGACGAAGGAAGAATTTTGATAAAAAAGCAGAAGTACGGGACTTACTGGCTAAATGAAAAAAATGCCGGACTTAATCCGGGCCCGCTTTGATGAAAATGATGACGGTGAAATCGATATGCACGAGTGGCAAAAAGTTGTAGAAGCTGCCGAGCAAAGAGTAGAGAAGGATCTGACCGAACGCCTGGTAGATCAGGAAATACACACCATCTCCAAACCCATAGACAGCCGCCCATTCATTATTTCAGTAGAAAATCAGGAAGACATAATCCACAAATACCGCCGCTTCTCCATAGGCAGCCTACTAGGCTTTTTCCTAAGCGGCATCACCTTCTTCTGGGTCCTGGGCATCAGACTGTCAAACTAAAGTGTAAACACTTTGTATCCTAACCGTGACTGGCTGCAGGCACTGTATTTCCGGGGACGCTCAAGTA
>JBHNNM010000256.1:0-4058 GCA_048563625.1 Gammaproteobacteria bacterium
TGGAAATTTGCAAGGTAATAAGGCTTATTTTACCAAAAACTTGCAAATTTAACACCCAAAACTCACCAACATTTCCTTATAAATCAATACACTATGATTTGTTCAGGGCGGACTATATAAACAGAGCGGACCTAGAAATATTTTTACCAGGGAGAGAATCAGATAATGAGTATTGATTTATCACAATTTAAGCAGACATTCCTGGAAGAAAGTGATGAAGGGCTGGATGTACTGGAGTCAGGTCTGCTGGCACTGGACTCAGGAACTGCTGATGATGAAGTGATTCATGCAGTGTTCCGGGCTGCTCATTCAATTAAGGGGGGAGCCGGTACTTTTTCGCTAACAGAAATAGCCAGCTTTACCCACGTTATGGAAACCCTGCTGGATGAAATGCGTGACGGGCGCAGGGCAATCAGTAAAGAAGCCATTAATGTTCTACTTGATTCAGTCGATATACTTCGTGAATTACTGGATGCTGTCCGTGACGATGTGCCGCCTGAAATGGGCAGAGTGAATGAGGTCCAAGCAAAACTGGAAGCAGTATTAAACGCCGGTAATAATCAGGCAGCAGAAGCTCAACAGGATGCAGAATCTGAATCTGAGCAGAAAGAGCCGGAGCCAGATGGCTGGGTTATTAAATTTCACCCCCATGAACATATGCTCCGAACCGGCAATGATACTGTGCGTATGTTTAAGGAACTGGCTGCTCTGGGTGATCTTGAAAACCAGGTGGATTTAAGCAGTCTGCCGGAATTTGAAGATATAGATCCGGAACTGAGTTATCTGAGCTGGACTATCCATTTAAAAAATAATGAACAACAGGGGCCTATAGATAAGGCTGTTATAGAAGAAATATTTGAATGGGTTGAAGATGACTGTGATTTAACTATCGAGCCTATAATTTCTCAGGCAGATGATACCGGTACATCAGAACCGCTCGATTCCCTGCAAGCCGCTGAAACTGCAGTCACTGAAACGGTAACCGTAGCGGATAATGTTGCTCCCATTACTGGAGAAAGTGATTCTCAGACAGTGCTTTCTAAAGAGCCTGCAGCCGGAGCTCAACAAAAGCCAGCTGCCAGAAAGAAAAAAGTGACTGAAACCGGTTCAATCCGTGTGGGTACTGACAAAATTGATACCCTCATTAATATGGTAGGGGAACTGGTTATTACTCAGTCTATGCTCAGCCAGATGGGTGAAGATTTTTCTATGGAAAAAATCGAAGATCTGAGAGAAGGGCTGGCCCAGCTGGAACGCAATACCCGGGAACTGCAGGAAAGTGTTATGCGTATTCGCATGCTGCCCATCAGTTTTTCCTTCCAGCGTTTCCCCAGACTGGTTCATGATCTGAGCCAGAAAATGAATAAGAAAATTGAGCTTAAAATGCTCGGAGAACAGACTGCGCTGGATAAAACCGTTATGGAAAAAATCGGTGATCCGCTGGTGCACCTAGTACGCAACTCACTGGATCATGGTATTGAAGATCCACAAACCCGTCTTGCAGCAGGTAAGAGTGAAACAGGCACCATCACTCTTAATGCCTATCATCAGGGCGGTTTTATTATTATTGAAATTTCCGATGATGGCGCAGGCCTGCCCAGAGATAAATTATTAAACAAAGCCATAGAAAAAGGCCTGGTGACTGAACAGGATAACCTGCCCGATGAAAAAATTTATGATCTGATTTTTCATCCCGGCTTTTCTACCGCAGACCAGGTTAGTGATATTTCCGGTCGGGGCGTAGGCATGGATGTGGTGCGTAAAAACATCAAGGAGCTCGGCGGTAATGTTGATGTTAGCACCGAAGAAGGTAAGGGTACTACCTTTACTATCCGTTTACCTTTAACCCTGGCTATTCTTGATGGACAGCTGATTAAGGTCGGTAACGAAACTTATATTATTCCTTTGGTGTCAATTATTGAATCACTGGAAATTGAAATAGATAATACCATTGCCGGTACCACTGAAGTGTACAAGATGCGTGATGAATATATTCCTTTAGTCCGGCTGTATGAAGTATTTGATGTGCAGCTGGGCACTTATTGTTTACAGGATTGCCTGCTGGTTGTAGTAGAAGGTGATGGCGGCAAGGCAGGTATCCTAGTGGATGATTTGTTAAGTCAGCAGCAGGTGGTCATCAAGAGTCTGGAAACTAATTATAAACGGATACCGGGTGTTTCTGGAACCACTATACTGGGGGATGGTACGGTCGCCCTGATCCTTGACATGAGCGGTTTGTTGACCCTGGCAAAAGAAATTGAACCGGCACAGAATTACCATAACCAGACTTATGCCAATGGATGACGGAAAGAGAAATACAGGAACCGGAGAAAATAATGAGTGATATTCAGGATATTGTTGGTGAACTCGATGCTTTGACTGATGAGAATGCAGAACAGTATTTAACTTTTGTTCTGGCCGGTGAGGAATATGAGATAGATATTCTGAGAGTCCAGGAAATAAAAGGCTGGGATAAAGTCACTACTTTACCCAGAACCCCTGATTATCTGCAGGGTGTTATTAATCTTCGCGGTACCATTGTACCTATCGTAGATTTAAGAAAACGTTTTAACCTGACGGAAATAGATTATGGTCCGACTACGGTTGTAATTGTCCTGTAAGTTTTTGGTGAAGAACATGACCGCATTATGGGGATTATTGTTGATGCAGTGTCCGATGTGCATAACCTGAAACACGATTCCATTCGCCCGGCGCCGAAAATAAAAGGTCATGTGGACAACCGTTTTGTTAATGGTTTGACGACCATCAATAATAAAATGGTAGTGCTTATGGATATTGATGCCCTTATGAATTCTGCAGAGATGGATGAAGTTGAACAGCCTGCTGCATAAACTGATTGAAATTACATGAGACTGATTGCTGTGATGAACCAGAAAGGTGGGGTGGGAAAAACCACCACCACATTAAATCTTTCTCATGCTCTGGCTTTAGAAGGACAGAAAGTATTAATGCTGGATATGGATCCACAGGGCCACCTAGGCAGCTGTTTCAGTGTTAATATCGATCACAGCAGCGGTATGGATAAAGTATTACTGAATGACAAAGAGATAGCTGAAGTTATACAGGAAGTACGTGATAATCTGTTTCTTATTCCTGCCGGTGCCCGTCTGGGTGAAATTGAAACGCGTCCGCAAAATAGTGATGCTGCATCACAAAGCAGAATGGGCTATCAGCTCTATGATGCATTATCAGCTTTGCCGGAAAATGAATATGACTTTATCTTGGTAGACTGTCCGACGGCATCCGGCTTACTGGCCATGAATGCCATTTTAGCCTGTGAAGAATTTGTAGTACCCGTAACCGGTGATTACCTGGCTTTACAGGGTCTGTCCAGACTGATAAAAGTGGTCACCCATATAGAACAGGTTCTGGAAAAAAACACTCGTAAATGGTTTGTTGTTACCCGTTATCAGAAACAGAGAAAACTGGCTCAGCAGATCCGAAGCAAACTGGTCAGTTATTTTCCTGAACAGGTTTTTGAAACAGCCATTCGGGAAAATGTATCGCTGGCTGAATCGCCTGGTTTTGCAAAAAGCATTTTCGAATACAAACCCAGAAGTAACGGTGCAGAAGATTACCGGCAATTGGCTATAGATCTGCTTGAAAACAGAACACTACAATAATGAATTAATCAGGTAATAATATGGCGGCAAATAAAGAACGTCTGGGTTTTGATCCCCTTGCCTGGATGGGTGAAGATAATAAAACGGACAGCGAAAAAAATGACAGTAAAAATAATGCAGCTGAGGCTAAGGTTTTGGCCGGCGATGCCGATACAGAAAATAAAGCGGCTTCTGGTAATGCTATAAAATGTACCAGAGCCGTAAAAGCTGCCAGAGCTGTAAAAAAAGCAGTTAGGAAAAAAGCCGTAAGAAAATCGAACACGTCTGTTAATACTACAGTTAAAACAACGAAAATAACTAGGGGCTGTTGATCTTTTGTGGTTAAAAAATAGGCAGCATGGTATTTGTTAAACAAGTATAATGGTTTTGTGAAAAATCAACATACAAGAACACTTACCATGCCAAGAACTATCT
>JBHNNM010000257.1:0-4054 GCA_048563625.1 Gammaproteobacteria bacterium
TAAATACGCTCTGCATCATCAGAAAAAATCACCGAATCCCCGTCAAAGGCAATACGCAGCTGTCCCTGTTTAGTACTGCGACTGGCAGAGGGTAAAATAGCCGCAGCCGCTATCCCCATTTCCAGGGCTTCGCGTACATCGGAAGGGTCTGCCGATAAAAACAGATGGGCACCAAAAGGTTCAATATAACGATACAGGGACTCACCACTGGTGAATGCCGCCCGATAAATAGGCAATTTATGCTTCTCAATGGAATTAAAAATTCGCAGACCGGTATCGGCACTGTTCCTGGAAAGCAGAATCACTTCTACTTTTTCTTCATCTGGCGTATTGCCGTTTAAAGCCAGTAGTTTTTTTACCAGAGAAAAAGCCACCCCAGGTTCAAGCAGATCATTTTCATGCTCAATCTGATACTTGCAATATGCTTTTACACCCTGCTCCGTAAAAACCTTATGCCCCTCTTCCAGATCAAACAGCGCTCTAGAAGATATGGCAATGGTCAGTTTATTTTGCTGTTTCAAAACAATGGCACTCCATTAAACACTACTGATTTCTAATATTCAAAACAGCATAGACTATCTAGAGATAGTTATCTGCTGTTATGCATTCAACTGACTAAGAAAAACTCTTCTTAATTTATCTTCCAGAGCACCGGCTTCTTTAGGCAGCTGCTGACGTGTCATTAACATAGACCGTTCATAAGGGTCCTGAACCAGCCAGCCTGAAGGACTTAAACGCATGCTTAAACCCAGTTTTTCAGTAATGGCTTTTAAAGTAAAATGCTGCTCAATTAAACTGCTTTCAACACTGTTCAGGATAGACATCTTAAAATTCCTCTATGGTTTTAGTCGGCTATTGATTTGACCTGATTGAATTTATCCGGACAATAACGGAAATCAGAACCTCAGGGTTATAATCAATTTGATTATAACTATAGATAATCATTTTGATGATGTCAACAGTTTATTTTGATTTTGTTTAAATTTTATAACTATTTTATTTGCAATTCCCATTATCTTTAGTAAAATACGCGCCACTTAACAGCTGTGGGTGATTAGCTCAGCTGGTCAGAGCACCGCCCTTACAAGGCGGGGGTCATAAGTTCGAATCTTATATCACCCACCATTTTCTTCCTGAAAATGGATAAGTTTTCCCTTTATATTTCAAGTAATTATAACACCTTTTCCAGTTTTTCGACAATTCACTAACGCATCTTATATGAGTCGATTTTCCTTTTTAGACAGTTTTGGACGTATTTTGGACGTATTTTGGACAAATTTTTTTGCACCAAAAAGTAGCATGACGTCTGCCCTGCAATTGTCCAAACCTGTTTTCCTGATAGAATTACTGGTCAAAATTCAAATTATTTTATCTACCCTACTCTGGTGATTTATCTTTCTCCGGAATATATTCAAACAGATCTTCAATTTTACATTCAAAATATTCACACAATTTATCCATTACTTTCAAATCAATTCTTGTTGCTGTTTCGTTGTATAAAAGCGTAATCGTATTACGATGAATATCCAATGCTTTAGCAACATCAGCCACACGAACTTTCTTATCTCCCATTAAACGGGACAAATGGCATTTAATCATAACGCACCCCTCTAAATGAAATATTTTCATTTAATATGAAATTATTTCTTGCAAAATGCAATTTAAGATAATATAATTTCATTCAAGATGAAATATCATGTTTTTACATGAAATTATTTCGTTTTCTATGAAATTTATTTATAAGGAATAATACTATGAATCAAACTTATTTAACAACAGAGGAATTAGCCAAGCGGATTAAATATGATGCCAGAACTATAAGAACACGTCTAAAAGATGTGGTGCTACTGGAAGGAAAACATTATTTCCGCCCTTTTAATGGCAGAAAAATTTTATATATCTGGGAAATCATTGAAAAAGATATGCAGAAAAGCAGCAAATGCTCAGAAAATATAATCCCAATGGCTAAAGGAGGTGTTTGTCATGGCTAGTATTAGACCCCGGTCAGATGGAAAATTATATTTTGACTTTCAATATAAAAGTCATCGTTGCAGGGAATACACTCAACTCAGGGATACTGTTGCTAATAGAAACAAAATGCAAAGAGTACTGCACAAAATTGTTGCTTCTATTGAACTGGGACAGTTTGTTTATAGTGACTTTTTTCCTGACAGTAAAATGGTTGAGAAATTAAAAGACTCTGAAGTCTCGCCCTCTAAAGCATTAACGGTAAGTGCTCCATATATTACGCAAGTTGTAGATACCCCCTTGTTCAAGGAATTTGCTGAACAATGGTACAACGAAATGTCGGTCACCTGGAGAATCAGTTATCAGGAAACGATCAGTCTGATTTTGAATAAAAGGTTAATCCCTTATTTCGGTGAGTGGAAAATCAGTGACATCAAAAAAGCAGATGTTTTACAGTTTCGTGCAACTCTCGCCAAAGATACCACACGAAACAATAAGAGCCTGTCTGCCAGTCATATTAATAGACACATCAAAGTGCTTTATATGATTTTGGATGAGGCCACTGATCGATATGATTTTACTCTACCAAACAGAATTAAGCCACTGAAAATTAACAAGTCTGACATCAGGCCTTTTACATTGGAAGAAGTCCATAAAATTCTGACTCATGTGAGAGAGGACTTTAAAAACTACTTTACCGTTCGTTTTTTCACAGGTTTAAGAACCGGTGAAATAGATGGCCTGAAATGGAAATATGTAAACTTTTCCCGTAAAGAAATACTCATCCGAGAAACTTTAATAAACGAACGTGTTGAGTATACAAAAAATGACTCATCACAGCGTTCCGTGCAAATGTCTCAGCCCGTTTATAATGCCCTTAAAGAACAGTATGAAATAACTGGCAGACATTATGAATATGTATTTGTTAACAAGGTAGGAAAACCACTTTGTCATCGCAATGTGACAAAACGTGTATGGTATCCATTATTACGATATTTGAAACTCGAAAAAAGAAACCCATATCAAATGCGGCACACTGCAGCTACCTTATGGCTGGCTTCTGGTGAAACTCCTGAGTGGATTGCCAACCAAATGGGTGCAATACTTTTTCGTGTATATAGCCGTTTTGTACCCAATCTAACCCGACTGGACGGTTCGGCCTTTGAGTCAATGCTGATGCAGCATCAGTTTTTGGCACCAAAGAATTTAACTCACAAGAAAACAGAAACGGAGGGTCATAATGAACAATAACTTTAAATCTCTCCCCTGCCCGAATAACAATATTAAGCGCATAAGTCAGTCCATGGTTGAAGCTTTTGGGCTGACACCGGGAACCTGTGCCTTATTATTAAAAATTTACAATGTTTCATCTATAGACCAGTTGATGGAACTATGGATAACTGAAGCCTTACTGCAACCTGATGAGGAACTGGCACAGATGCTGTTGCCTCAACTGGTGGCACGCTTTAATCATCACCTGGAACAAATGAGGAGGAAACAATGGCTGCCTTAAAAACTCATCCTCATACTGAGCAATCCATCATAATCCGGGGAACGGTCACTTCTTTTGTAGAGGCGTATTCAAACGGAAGGCGCTATTACCGGATGGATATTACTGATACTAGCGGGTATTCATAGGTATGATCTTTAGGAATTGAAATGAAGCCAATTTGATGATCAAATAGTTGTTATTCAGGCAATTATTCATCAACAAAAAAGCTTCAAATGAGAAGTACCACATTATCAAAAAAACTAAAAGTCGTATTGAGTGAAAAGAAACTTAATAAACTGGGCAAAAACATTGGTTTTTCCCAACGATTAAGACAGATAGCCCCTTTTCAGCTTGTAGTGAGTATGATTACAGCTATGGGTGATAAAGAGACAAGGCATTTTTCGGAAATTCATCGTTACTTTAACCAGTTAACGAATAAAAATGTCCGTTATAAGCCCTTTCATAATCAATTCGCCAAGCCTGAATTTGCGCAATTGATGAGAGATGTTGCAGATAAAGTTTTTAATCACTGGGTAAATACAAACCTGAAATGTAATCATCCGGTTCTGGGCAATTTTGATAAATTACTGATCC
>JBHNNM010000258.1:0-4041 GCA_048563625.1 Gammaproteobacteria bacterium
GATCGACAGTATTTAAGGGCGACATAGTCGCCGCCGTGACGATCAACCACCCGTAGGACCACGCCCATACCACCGCGGCCAAATTCATCAACGATCTCGTATCTGCCAGCGATTACGTCTCTTGGATCGAACTCAATCATATTTCACCTTTTCACCTGGTCAGGCACCCAAAAGTATATTCATCCGCTTACATAGTATTACCAATACTACTGACGCGGTCTATTGTGTTATTGGCCCGCTCGGGCTATTATTTAATAACTTTATATCTTCAAGGACTGGATGTCTATTTTTATTGTATTGTGCATCAATGGAGTCAAAACAACATGATCTTCAATTAATCCAAGTAACCGCCAACCAATTATTCAGGCTTACTACTTTCCAAACTACTCAGTTCACTTAGCAACCCTTTCATTAATTGCCGGGCCTGTTCATCCATATTTTTAGTCAGTTTGCCCAGATCCCTTTCTCCGTCTATTAAGGGTTTTAACATCACCGCAAACTGCTGCATACTGCCCGGCGTCTGTGACATTTGCTGGTCCATAGTGCCCAGCATGGACAGGGCCTGCACATCACCGCCTGCAGCGGCGTGGATCATGGCAGCCAGTCCGGGGGCCGCAAAGGCGGCTTCGGATTTTTCCACGGCTTTGGGTAACTGGGATGGATCCTGCAAACCTACCAGAATGGCCAGTATTATGGCGGCATCTTCTTCATCCAGTCCAATCAGGATCTGAGAATCTCTGGAACCGGCCAGTATTTTGCGGATCCGTTTAACCAGTTCTGTCCAGCCGTTATTCTGTGCCGCCTGCAGGGCAGGTTCGAGCTGAGGCAGTAGTTCTTTATTATGACAGGCCATGACCACGCTGTTAATTAACTGGGCATGTACCTGAGCGATCTGTCTGGTTTTTTCCGGTAGTTTGGCCATAATCAATAATTATTTCAGGTTTTTATATTCAGACCATAATATGGCCGGTTGATTAATACCCGTTAAGCTCAGGCTGAATTTTCTCTGTCCACTGTCACATTCACTGGCCGTATTTATAGTATTAATGGTTCCGCTTATCCGGTATTGAGCCGCATCAGGACGGTTAGCCAGAATAAATTGCCCGGAACGGATCACCCGGTTTTTAATGGCATAGTTAATGGCGGAAATATCAATATTGTCTGAGGTATTATTCACTACCGGCTGCAGGTAGATTTTCATGCGTTGCTGTTTTAATTTTGCCTGAATATTTCGATTTTTAACCATGGAATCTATCATTTTATTGGCATAAACCAGATAGTCATACTGTACATTTCTGGCATTATTTTTCTGTTCATTACAACCGCTGTCCTCAATCACTGACTTTGACGGCTGTTGATTCTGTTCAAAAACGGGCAGGGTGGTCTGACAGGCTGATAATAGAGAAACCGTTATTAAGAGGAGCAGGTAATTTATCTTTTGACTGGTTTTTAACATAAACACCCCCGATTTATTTTAAACTGTTCAGACCGACAAAACTGCCGTTATTTTCTTCAGCCAGCTTTCTCATTAAAGCAGAAAAGCGGGCAATATTCATCTCGGTACCCGGATACTGGAATAATACCGGAAAACCCACAGCATTAATTCTAACACGTTTTGAGCCTTTGCGATGGGCACGATTAAGATGGCTTACTGTATCAATGACTGACTGAATACTGCCCCTGGAAAAATCATCACCGAATATATACAGGGCTATCTGTTTATTGCCATCATAAAATGTTCGAATAGCTTTAGTAATTCCTTCTTCCGGTGAGGAATTGGAAAACGGTTCCCAGCTTTTCAGACGTTTCAATATGGCCCTACCCCGACCAGGTGAATCCGGTATCCAGCGGCCTGCGTACTGGGAAAACATATAATCACCCATATCATTCATTACCTGAATGCCTTTTACCGAGGGATGAACTTTAAGGATCTCCTGCATTTTTTTCTGGACCAGCGGCTAGGCAAAATTATGCATGGAACCGGAAGTATCGATAATAAAAATAATATACTCACTGTTAACACTAATACCGCCAATGATATTTTCCTTATTAATAACCGGCTGCTGATTCTGCAGGCGTTTCATTTCTTCCGTTAGCGATTGTCGTGCCAGGCTGAGTTTGTCTTTTATAATACTCTGGGTTTTAAGCATCTGAGTGGTATTTTTATATTTGCCCTGTATCTCAGTCAGTAAAGCTGCTTTGGCTTCATAGCGGGTGTTGATATCATTTAAGGTCTGTTCTGTCTGTATTAGCTGCTGACTGGTTTCTATTATTTCACCACGGACAATGACCAGTTCCTGCTCCAGTTTTTTTAGAGTACTTCTTAAATCAATCGTAGTTTCCTCTACAATTACCGGCTGAGAAATTTTACTGATCACCAGTAACAGAATTATGGCGCCAAATCCGCAGGACACCACATCCAGAAAGGACAGACTGAATATTTCTATGGGCTTGCGGTTTTTTCTCATGGCCAGTCTCTGCTTGGGGTCATAAAAGAACCTTTAGTATCTATCGCCAGCTGCCAGTAAATTACGGCGGCCATGGGATCACCTTCCATAGGCAGTAAAATGGTATTAACGGGAATATGCTTTGGAATAATATTTATCGCATCCTGTGCCAGCCTGATCCGCTCAGAAGGTGTTACTTTAGTTGCTTTGGGTTTACTTCTGCCCTGAGTAGGCAAACCATCGGTGATCAGGATCACATTATCCGGGCGGCCAGCAATGGAGTTAATACTGGTAAAGGCTTTATAAAGACTGGTCCCTTTTTGCGGTATAAGATTAGACAAATTACTGAACAGGGTTTTCATAGCCGCTTTATCCGTAGTCTTTAGCCATTGCATAGCCTGTTTAGCGGCCAGTGATTTTGCACTGGTATTAAAATGAACCACCATAACCTTACTGCTTGCCGGCAGGTTAGCCACCAGCCAACGTACTGTATTGACGGCCTGACGCCATTTTCTGCTGTTACGCTTTACGGCACTGGACATGTTACGTTTGACAATCACATTAACAATACTTTCATCCAGGATGGATGCCGAACTGTCCAGCAGAATTAAAACTCTTTTACCCCCGAGTTTAAGTCCGGTCAGATATTGACGATTGCCTTCACCTTCATATTGGCGGACTTTATTTCCGCTCTGATTCAGGGCGATATCAAGCTGTTGCTGCTCTTTCCATTTCTGCCTTTCTACTTTTTTTAAATCATTCTGTAATCGGTTAATATGTTTTTTTAAGGCCAGGCTTTGCTCACGACTCAGAGTTTCCTTTTTCTGAACATCTTCAACCTGCCTGCTGATTTCTTCAAAACGACTGTTGACGGTCTTAATTTCCTGCTCTTTACCAGAAATTTTATTTTGTATATTTCGCTTATATAATTCGGCTGCTGTTATTTCATGTTCAACACGGGTGACTTCTGCCGTTAAGTCTTTAAACTTTTCTTTTGTTTCAGTAACAATATGGGAATTAATGATTAAAACCAGTAATACCACTGCGCCAAAGCCGCAGAACATAATGTCCAGAAAGGACAGATTAAAGGATGAAATGGTACGACTTTTTTTCTTCATTATTATGATTAAGTCATAGCAGATTCAAACAGAATTTTATATTCAGTAGCAATAGCCTACTCTCTGGTTTTCATTCTGGAAATCAGGTTTTCATCACAATAATTTTCTGTATCCAGTACCAGTCTTTCCTGTAATAACTGTAACTGGTGGATAAAAAACATCAGTACTATTGAAATAACCAGGGCAATAAAGGTTGAGTTAAAGGCAACGCCCAGAGATTCTGTTACTCCGGAAATATCACCCTCCATGGCACGGTTGGCCTGAGCCAGGGCATCACCAATACCCCGTACCGTACCAATAAAACCTACGGATGGAATAGCCCAGGCAATATAGCGGATTATGGATAATTCTGTTTCTAAACGCTGGGCTTCCGAGTCACAAACATCACGCATGGCCGTAGATGAATCATGCAGATTACGGGTTGCGGCAAAACGCTGAATACTGACTCTAAGCGCTCGCGGCAACAGGTATCTCTG
>JBHNNM010000259.1:0-4039 GCA_048563625.1 Gammaproteobacteria bacterium
GTTTTATCAAAGCGGAACATCAGCCGCGTTAAACCTGGCTTGAGGTCAGGCTTAAAACAGTATTATTCAGGTTGAACTATATAGTGTAGGCAAATAAACTCAAAATTTACAGATTTCAGTGCTTTTCTTTTTTGCTACAATTTTTTGCTACCGGCAAAAATCAATGATAAACTCTAAGGTTCAGGAATTATAAGTTTATAAAATTATTATTTAATTTGATAACTGTTTAATACAGTTTTGATAACATTTGACTAAAAAATCACGTCACTGGAGATTTAGAGATGGCAGCAAATTCTAATACCAAATTAACCATTATCGCCACTAAAGGCACACTTGACTGGGGTTACCCTCCGTTTATTCTGGCCAGTACAGCGGCGGCACTAGGTAAAGAAGTTTCTATCTTCTTTACTTTCTACGGCTTAAGATTATTGTTGAAAGACACCGAAGCCCTGAAAGTAACTCCTATTGGTAATCCTGACATGCCTATGAAAATGCCAATGGGTCCAGAGTGGTTCCGTTCTATTGACTGGGCACCATTAATTCCTAATATTGTCTGGCAGATCCCCTGTATTGAAACCTTTGCCACATCCATGATGAAGAAGACCATCGCCAATAATGGTGTAGCACCTTTAGCTGAACTGAGAGACTTATGTATGGAAGCGGAAGTTAAATTCCTTGCCTGCCAGATGACGGTTGATCTGTTTGGTTTTGAGCATTCCGACTTTATTGACGGCATTGATTTTGTAGGTGCGGCAACGTACTTTGAAGAATCTAATGATTCTGAAACTACTCAGTCTCTGTATATGTAATTGCATTGACCCGGCACCTCATCCTGACCGACGAGGTGCTGTTTTTTTACTCTAAATTTATATATAAAGCGTAATATCTGCCTCCCCGGCAAATTCAAAATAGGCCGCTGTTCCGGCATAGCCTACTTCATCGATAAACGAATTAATATCCACTTCAAATAAGTCCACTGTCATCTGACAGGCGGTAAACTTTACTCCCGAGTCCAGACATACCTGACGGAGTTCCTGCAGAGGCGCTACCCCCTTATCCGCCAGTTTACGCTCCATCATACTGGTAATAAAATTCTGCACACCAGGCATGGCCTGCAGGATCACCGGAGCGGGAAAAGGGATGGGCATACCGGGATTACCCAGGGAAGAAACCTGCAGATTAAGATTTTTTTCCAGTAACTGCAGCCCATAAAAGGTAAAAAATATTTCTACCTCATAACCCAGGGCCGCTGCTGTGCTGGCCAGAATAAACGGCGGGTATCCCCAGTCCAGTGTGCCCTTGCTGGCAATAATTGCAATTCTTTTACTCATTTGTATTTCCCCCTAATCCTGACCTTCTCCCAAAGGGAGAAGGAACTAAACGCCATCTGGTATAGCTAAGCTTAAACTTTATTTTTATACGCTGACCACATTAAATAAACCCCAAATAACAACATGGGCAGTGATAGTATCATCCCCATGGTCAGCCAGTCACCGGCAATAAAACCGCCTTTTCCCATTTGAGCATCGGGCTGACGAACGAATTCAACCAGCGTCCGAAAGACACTATAGCCAATCAGAAACAGGCCGGAAACGGCTTTCCTGGGACGTGGCCGGCTGGAATAAAACCACAGAATAAGAAACAGCAGTACACCTTCAAGCAGGAACTCATACAACATGGAAGGATGACGCGGCAGCCCAAGGGGATCGGTCGGGAAAACCATTGCCCAGGGCAGATCCGTTGGCCGCCCCCAGAGTTCGGCGTTGATAAAATTACCAATCCGCCCGGCCGCCAGCCCAAACGGCACCATAACGGCAATAAAATCGGTAACCTCAAAAAACCCCTTATGGTTTTTACGGGCAAAAAGCCACATGGTCAACAGCACACCCAGCAGCCCCCCATGAAAGGACATGCCTCCCCTCTGGATCTGAAACAGGAGCAGAGGATCATGCATAAAATAGTCAAAATTATAAAACAGGGTATAGCCTATCCGTCCGCCTAATACCACACCCAGAGCACCATAAAACAGCAGATCATCTATCTGCTCATAAGTCCAGTTAACATGAGGCTGTTTTGATTTTAGGCGGGCAAAGAACCAGAACCCGGCAAAGGCTACCAGGTAAGTAATGCCGTACCAGTGAATGTCCAGCGGCCCAATAGATAATGCCACGGGATCAATTTGCGGATAACTTAACATCAGACAGGCAGTACTCGGCTAATAAAGGATTTAATATAAGCGGTTTCAGGAATAGCAGGATGCACCGGATGATCCGGCCCCTGGTAACCCCGTTCCAGCATCTGGACAAAACGATCCAGATGCCGTGCAGCCCCCTGGATCTGCTGCAGGAGTGTCTGCTCCGGCATATGATGAGAACAGGAGGCCGACACCAGCAGGCTGTCCCGATTGCACAACTGCATGGCCATCTGGTTCACCCGGCGATAGGCATTCATGCCTTCCTTAAAATCTTTTTTGCGCTTAATAAAGGCCGGCGGATCAACAATAACAATATCAAATTTTTCTTTTTCATTGCGTAGATGCTTTAAGACTTCAAAGACATTACCCTGGATACTGGTAATATGATTAAAGCCATTCAGTTCAGCACTTTGATCCAGCCAGTCCAGAGCCTGTTCCGAGGCATCTACACAAAATACCTCACTGGCACCGGCTGTTGCGGCCGCCAGCCCCCAGGCACCGGCATAGGAAAACAGATCCAGCACCCGTTTACCACTGGCATAAGTCTGTACCCTAGCCCGGTTCATACGGTGGTCATAAAACCAGCCGGTTTTCTGACCTTTGAGCGGATCCAGCTGAAAACGGGTCTGGTTTTCTTCTATTTCAATGGTTTGGGGCAAATTGCCCAGAGGCGCCTCGTTATATAATTCCAGGCCTTCCAGTTCGCGCATTTTTACATCATTTCTTAGTAAAATGACTTCTGGTTTTATCACCTTTTCCAGAGCTTCAATAATTGCCTGACGCTGCTGTTCCATCCCGGCCGTAGTGATCTGAACCACTACAACATTGTTAAAACGATCCACAACCAAGCCAGGCAGTAAGTCACTCTCACCGAAAATCAGGCGGTAATAAGGTTTGTCAAACAGACGTTCTCTTAGAAACTGAGCAATTTTAATGCGATGCACCAGCAGCGAACGATCCAGAAAAATGTCCGTTTTACGGCTGACCAGTCGAGCACAGATAAGAGAATGAGGATTAATATAAGCAATACCCAGGGCTTTTCCCTGTGCAGAATGCACGACAACCTGCTCCCCTGCCGTAAAATTTTTTAAAGGGGTTTTACGGGTATCTACTTCATTGCTGTAGATCCACAGATGCCCCTGAACTAAGCGGCGCTCCTGTCCTTTATTAAGATATAAATCGGCCAGTGAATCAGTCATTATTGGTCTATTGTCCTAGAAAATTATAACCGATGATCATACCACAGATAGAATGTATCAGGCTAAGGAAAGATTTTGCCTTGAGGATGTTTGAGAGAAGGAGAAAGCAAACCGGTTCCGGCTGGAACCGGTTGATTGATTTTTAGGTAATTAAATTCGCTCTTAATGAGCTTCGCTAAGAGAAACAACGTCTTCGGCCTGCAGTCCTTTCTGACCTGAGATCAGGTTAAATTCAACATTGGCTCCCTGCTTGAGGGTTCGATAACCGTCACCCCGAATTGAACGAAAATGCACAAACACATCTTCCTGATCTTCCAGCACAATAAAAGCAAAGCCCTTGGCATTATTAAACCATTTAACTGTTCCAGTTTCGCATTTTTCCATTGTTACATCCCTACCTTTTTACTTCCATACATACAAAAATTAAAGACCGGAATGCTATCAGATTGTTGATGCTCATAATGACTTCCCGGTCAATCGTCCACAAAGCACACATTACTTCAGGCACTTTTATTTATACGCCGAAATGTCCCGCGTCAACTATCTTGTCCGGTTTAACGACAATTACGATGGCCGGTTGAGTGCCTGTTTATTTTCCTTTATTTTTTCTTCGGTAACTTTCTCCTTCAATTTCAATAATGGTTGA
>JBHNNM010000260.1:0-4014 GCA_048563625.1 Gammaproteobacteria bacterium
TCCTTATTGAGCAGATTACGGCCAATACTTTCAAAACGATTCATGGTGGCGCCCAGTTCTGCCCGGTAACTGTTTACCTGCGCCATGGAACTGTCCAGGGGATCAAGCGCAGCACTGGCTCCGGACTGGTTTGAAATATCGATGGCATAAAATCCGCTGTCTGTCAGTTTACTCTGTAAATCGGCGGTTCGCACAGTGACCTGATCGTCGGAATTGGCATCCACCTGAAACTGTAACTGAGCATCCTGATTAAGCAGTTTCTGCCAGTTAAATTCGGCTGAACCGGTAATGCGGTTAACTAAATCCTGCACCATAGCAAATTCAGACTGCAGCGCCGCCCGGTCTGTATCACTCAAACTGCCATTGGCACTTTGCATAGCCAGTTCCCGGCCACGCTGCATTAAGTCCGTCATTTGAGAAGTGTAGCCGTCAGATGTCTGAGCCAGAGAAATACCGTCATTAACATTACTATAGGCCTGGTTAGAACCCAGGATCTAGGCAGCAAAGCGTTCGACAATGGCCAGCCCAGCGGCATTGTCTTTGGCACTATTAATGTTTTTACCTGATGCCAGGCGCTGAAAAGTCGTTTGCAGACGATTATCGGCCTGATTCAGATAGCGCCCAATGGAATTTGAACCATTAATACCTATACCCATGACGTTCTCCTGCACAAATTGAGTCTCTCCCTCAAAGTATGGCTATTATCGGCTGAATTACCAGAAACTTGAGCAAAAAACATACAATTTAAAGCAATGACTATAGATAAAAGATCAACAGCACCTAGAGCTGTCTGGCTTTAAAGGTATTGCAGGCAGCCAGCGTGCCTTTTTGCAAACCCGTTTTAAACCAGCGAACTCTTTGCCTGGAACTGCCATGCGTAAAGGAATCCGGATTAACATAGCCCTGAGCCTGCTTTTGTAGCTGGTCATCACCAATGGCACTGGCGGCTTTTAAGCCCTTCCTCTATGTCACCCGTTTCAAGAATCTGTCGGCTTCTATCGGCATGATTGGCCCAGATACCGGCATAACAGTCCGCCTGCAGTTCAAGTTTTACGGAGAGCTGGTTAGCTTTTACCTTACTTAATTTCTGTTTGGCCTGATGAACTTTAGTGGAGGTTCCTAACAGGTTCTGCACATGATGACCTATTTCATGGGCCACCACATAGGCCTGAGCAAAATCACCGGGCGTTTTATATCGGTTTTTTAATTCATCATAGAAACTCAGATCCAGATAAACTTTTTTATCCGCCGGGCAGTAAAAAGGCCCCATTTGCGCCGTACCAAAGCCACAGCCCGATTTTACCCGGTTACGATACAATACCAGCCGGGGTTCCTGATAGTTTTTACCCTGCTGCTTAAAGATGGCCTTCAAGGTATCCTCAGTATCTGCCAGAACAACCGCAATAAAGTCCACCATTTCTTTTTCCTAGGCACTTTGCTTAACCGGTTGATTACTGACCTGGGACGGATTTTCCTGAAACGAACCACCACCAAGGATCTGCCCCAGGTTACCGCTGAATAAAGCATAGGCTACAACACCGACCGCCGCAATAGCGGTACCTTTAAACCCCAGCAGGCGGTAAACCATGGGCAGTAATCTGAGCAGACCACCTCCTCTGCCGCCGCCCATTCCTGAGACTCTTTGACTACGTCGATCTTCTACATTATGACTGCGTCGATTACCTTTCCAGCGCACAGAGATTACCTTTTATTAGCTATTTTCAAAGTCACGTTAAAAAACACAGATTTAAGCACTGGTATTTTTCACAGTGGTTTTTACCTATAATAAGTTAAAACAAAATACGAACCATTCAAACGATTTTTCAGTTTCAGGACTTTCAGGAACTTTACCATGCTTTTTCATACTTTATACAAAAAAAACAAACTTATTACTGGCCTGCTGCTGAGCGTATTGCTTACTGCCTGCTCTTCATCTGTAACAACGGTCAGCAGCCTGTTAGGTGCCCAAGTCAAGTATGATTATGCCCAGAACTTTGAGGCGATGCAAAAATACAATTTTAACCCCGCCCCGGATACCGTTAAAAATAATCCTGATTACCGTTTTATTCAAAGTGTCGGCGCCACACTGGCTATTGAAAATACCATGGCTGCCAAAAAAATCCGCAAGGAACGCCATGCCCTGCCCGATTTCTGGGTTAATTATTATTTTGTCGGAGATGAGGGTATTAAAGTCGGTCAGCTTAATGAACTGTACAGCTATAATCTGGGCCTGGCCTGGGATGATAAATACGGAAACGGTGAGGGTATTGCGAATACCAGCCATAAATTTTCTGCCGGTACATTTATTATTGATCTGGTATCCCCGGAAGGTAACCGTCTAATCTGGCGTGGTTCAGTAGCAACCAGTATCGAACGGGACAAGAGCGAAGATAAAAACCGTGAATTAATTAACAAGGCTGTAGAGGTTATTCTGGATTCTTTCCCACCGGAAAACTTCTTTAAGTCCCTTAAAGATGCTGTGCCTGAGTAATTTTTCAGCTTCGTAATAAATATACTTATTTGTTATGCCGTTTTTTTAAGTGTCTGAAAACCTTTTATAGACTGAATATCATTCTTGTCAGCTTCTTGCGCCCGATATAAATCATAACGGATTTGCAAATTTAACCAATAGTCAGGCGATACACCAAAAAACCTGGCTAAACGCAGGGCTGTACCTGGTGTAACGCCCCTTTTTTTATTTACAATTTCATTGACTCTCTGATAGGGAACATGAATTGCATCAGCCAGATCACGCTGGCTAATTTCCATTGGAACAAGGAATTCCTCTCTGAGCATTTCACCGGGATGAGTGGGTTCTCTGTGTGTTGGAATACGCATATCAACACCTCTTAGTGATAATCAGTTATTTCAACATCAAATGGGCCTGATTCACTCCATTTAAAACAAATTCTATACTGATCGTTAATCCTGATACTGAACCCCCCTTTTCTGTCACCTGACAGATTTTCCAGACGATTACCCGGCGGTACTTTTAGTTCCTCTAAATTTAAAACAGAATCCAGTTGATCAAGTTTTCTTGTTACAACTTTCCAGAGTGACTGAGGACAAAGCTTTCTGGCACTTTTTTAACTTTTACCATTAAATATGTCTTCAGTTGCCTGATTTCTGAAAGAAACAATCATATATAACATGATAGCACGGATTCCATGCTACACAATAGTAAATTTCTATTGTGGAATAATACTCAAAATAACCGGGTATTTCTTTTATTAATGCCCAACCAGACGCTGCAGACTTTCTTTCCACGACGATTTGAATATTTTATGGCTGTCCCATAGTGCATAATTTCAATTCACAAGACTCTTTGATAAAACGAGCGAAATCTTTTCCATTCGTATCCAGTACACCCAGTTAAAGGCTCACATGTGTCAGGTCTATACTGCATCAATATTTAACTTTTCAACCTGTTTTAAATCAACCTTATTTTTTGCATGCCACAAATTATATAAATCCTGCATTGCAAGCCAGCTCACTGGTGTGCGCCCCAGTGTTTTTGATAAACGTAATGCCATTTCAGGTGAAATATTACTTTCCTTATTTACCAAACGATTAAACGTGGAAGGGGATACTTTTAGTTTTTCTGCAACTGTACGGGCACTTATATTAAAGGGCGTTAAATAGACTTCTTTAATAAATTCTCCTGGATGAGGCGGAACCAATGATCGCATTTTCGTCAGCATCAGGCCGCAATTTTCAAATCAATATGCAACCCCAGTCTATGGGCAAAGTTAACCAGTGTATCCAGACGAAAATCTTCAATTTTGCCTTTTAAAAGAGCACTAACACGAGGTTGGGTAATTTCCAGTAGCCTGGCTGCTTCTGTTTCATTGATATTCCTGCTTTTAATATTTCTGGTAATTGCCATTAAAAGGGTAGAACGAAGCTTCATATTTTCAGCCATAACAGGATCATCTTCCAGGACCTCCCAGACGTTGTCAAAACTTTGTAAGTTACTCATTTATTTCGTTCCTTTATGATAATTTTGGTTGTTCT
>JBHNNM010000261.1:0-3983 GCA_048563625.1 Gammaproteobacteria bacterium
CTAATTACAAAGTCGATTCAGGACAAGCGCAATCCTTGTCCGTTACGACTGTACCTGCCGTGTTCTTGGTTGATCCGCCTAATGTCATCACTCCGATTGGCCAAGGTGCAATGAGCCTTGATGAGCTCAATAATCGACTTATTCTCGCAGCCCATCAAGCCGGTTGGATTGACGATCAAACTTACTATGCCACCAGACCTGTTCAGCCCGGCGTGTCACGGCGATGTCAGCTCAAGAGCTTAACGTGAAAATATTACAGGACCCTGAGTTCCTTGTTCGCTATCTGCGTGCACAAGGAGGGTTATAACAATGAAAAAAGTATTCCGAGTATCGCTAATCGCCTGTGCGATTGGTTTTTCATCTATGAGCCAAGCAAGCCTGCAACAGGAGATGAATCAGTTGTTTGGTTCAATGACCAACACCACTGCGCCTGGTGTATTCGAGAGTCAGCGGCGTGGCGTTATATCTGGTGGAAGCGTTGTTGTCCGTAACAGGATCATGAACGAGAACCTCGTCTCAATGGTGCCTCCGTCATTCCAAGCAGGTTGTGGCGGCATTGATATGTTCGCTGGAAGTTTGTCATTTGTTAATGCAGATCAGTTTGTTCAATTACTTCGCTCTGTAGCGGCAAATGCCAAGGGATACGCATTCCAATTAGCGCTCAGTGCTATGTGTGAGAAATGCTCTCAGCACATGGAGACACTGCAAAAGAAAATCCAGCAGTTGAACGAGTATTTCGGCAATTCCTGTCAAATGGCTCAGGGAGTCGTGAACGATACCCTGGCTGCTTTTGGTAAAAAGGGGCAAACAGAAGCCAGCATGTTGAGCTCACTTAAAGGAGCTGGAGACGTTTTTACCAGTTGGAGTGAATCCAATGGTAAGAACCCATATGAGAACGCTTCGAGTGTCGCGGCATCTGATGTGAACAAAACGATTAAAGGTAATTTGGTTTGGCGAGCATTGAAACGTCACTCGGCATCAAGCTGGTTTGCATCGGGGGATGACCGTTTTCTTGAAGCGGTTATGTCGGTGACTGGTTCGATCATTGTTGGTGATCTAGCTAATGCCGCTGATGGCCAAGGTAAAGCCCCAAAACTGACCAGGCTGAATGGCAATAAAGTGACTATTGAGCATCTAATTCATGGCGGTAACGTCGCTATGTACCGATGTGATACAGTGACGCAAGACGGTTGTCTGAACCCAACAATCACTAACGTGACTCTTACCGGGTTATCAACTCAGGTAGAAAATTTACTTCTTGGTACAGGTTCTAGTAACAGCATTATTTTTAAGTTTGCTCGAAATACAGGGGCTGCTAGCACCACCGAAAAGGCTTTTATGACCTCGGCTCCTGCCAGCATTGGGGGCATGATTCGAACTCTTTCTGCATTAAATGAAGGTGCCGCCAGGTCGTTTGCTTCACGAGCAGCACCATTTATTGCTGTTGAGATGGCCCGGGCATTGGTTGAAGACATGCTCAACGCAGCTAGAAGCACCTCTGGTGTGGAAGATCATGCCTATGCGAAGTTGTTAACCGAAGACCTTGAACGTGCACGTCGCCAAATCAATGAGGAGTACGCCGCGTTGCAGCGAAGATACGGCTCAGAGCAAGAGTTGCTGGCGCATTTTAATCAGGTGATTCAGACCATTCGCAAGCAGCGTTATTACACCGTTAAATCTACGGCATTGGGGGAATAGGTCATGTGGGAGATCTATTCCATCGGGGATTCGGCATTTTTAGAGCAGGTCTTGAACGCTGTCGCGATGATCACTGGTACAGGCGACTTTACTTCAATGGTTCGGATTGGCTTGCTCATTGGGGTATTGATGGTCTCTGTTCAGGCCTTAATGCAAGGCGGTCGTGGGATTAACTTTCAACACGTTTTAGTCTCATGGCTAGTCTTTGCAACCATGTTTGGACCCAGTACCCGAGTGAGCATTGAGGATGCGTACACGGGGCAAGTTCGAGTGGTTGATAATGTGCCCATCGGTGTTGCTGCCGCAGGTAGTACGATTTCGACTGTTGGCTTTCAAATCACGCGATTGTTTGAAACGGCGTTCTCAACTCCCGCCATGACGGAATACGGCTTTGCATCCAGTTTACAGTCACTGATTAAAGTGAGAAAACAGGTGATGGATCGCTCTGGTTTAGGTGATGCAAATCGTGTCGCCGGTTCGGACATCGAGCAATCGTGGTTTAACTACATCAAAGAGTGCACCTTGATTGGTATCGACATTGGCCAAAAGAACCTCGATCAGGTGCTGAGTGACCCCAACCCAATGACTGCGATTAGGTTTGATTCGCGCATATATGGCACACGCATCATGCTCAGTGGTAGCAGTAGCGATCTGGACTGCACCGATGCCTACAGCCAACTGAAACTCATGACAGAATCAACCTTCATTCCAAGGCTTAAACAGGTTCTGTCGGCCTCATTGGGGACTTCGTCGGCAACGGACACTGATGACGTGATCCGAAATGCACTGAATAACCTTGGTTTGGCTTCGGTTAACACCCAAGAGTACATGACCGCGTCGGTGCTTTTGCCTATTTATGAGCAAAGCGTGACGGGCAAATATATGGATGATCAAGCTTTCACCGCAGCCGTTATGGTTAACCAAGCGATTGAGCAGCGCAATACGCAATGGGCGGCGGAGCAGACCCTGTTCCAAAGCATCGTTCGTCCGATGATGACGTTTTTTGAGGGATTCATTTACGCCATCACCCCTTTGATGGCCTTTGTGATTGCCCTTGGCCAAATCGGGATGCGAATGGCTGGGAAGTACTTGTTAATCCTGCTTTGGATTCAACTTTGGATGCCTGTCATGGCCATCATTAACCTATATATCCATTTAACTGTTGCTGGGAAAATGTCAGCTCTTGATGCCTTTGCAGGTACAGAAGTGCCATCTTTTGCTGGGATGATGCAGATGGATTCAGTGCTGCAAACCTGGATAGCTACTGGCGGCATGTTGGCGTCGAGTGTTCCGGCGATTTCGCTCATGCTCGTGTATGGCTCAGCAATAACCGCTACCCACTTGGCTGGACGTCTTCAAAACGGTGATGCCATTGATGAAAAGATGGCAAGTCCAGATGTCGCGAAAAATGCCCCGGTGATGCAATCACAGTCAATGTTCCAAAATTCAGCCCTCACTGGTTCTGCTATGACCGGCGCGTCAAACCTACTTAGCAGTTTCTCTGTCGGAAATGCGGTGGGTTCAATGGTCGGCTCTGCAAAAGAATCCATGACTCAGGCAACTCAAGCCTTTAGCCGTCAGGTTGGGAATACCATAAGTCGAACTTTTGGTGAAAAGCTAAGTTACGACAACCTTTCTTCGGTTGGACGTCAGATCGGTTCTTCTAATTCCGCATCTGGCGCTGTTGTTAATCAGGTTACTGATGACCTGCAAACACGGTATGGTTTCGGAGACGATAAAAAAGACGCTGTACGTGGCTTGGTATCTGGCGTGTTATCGGGAGGCCTAAAGGTCGGTGGCGATGGAACTATCACAAATACCGGTGATAAAGAAGTAGCAGATAAAGGGTTCTTGGGAAGATTACTTGGTACAGGGGGGAATGACTCCCCACAAGGTAACTTGCCTGGAGTCGATAAGCCTGAATCCTCAAGAGTGCCAAAAATATCACGGTTACGAGCAGGCTTGGATTTAGGTGGAAACTTTAGTGGCCAAGTTGAGTCGTCAGAAGGCAGTTCTCGATCAACGACCGCAAATACACTCACTGGGGAAATGCAAAGCTTGGCATCGAGTGATTCACGACGTGCTGAGTATCGCGATGCAATGGTTAAGGACCTTTCAGACTCAAGACGTTCTGGCGTTGAAATGTCGTTGTCTAACCAAGACTATCAGTCACTTCAGAGTTCAGCACAAGACGTTATCACGGCATCAAACCGCTTTAGTGAGCTTGATCAGGCCAGCTACAGTCTATCAGGACAAAGGAACACGGATGGTGCGACGTTAACTAG
>JBHNNM010000262.1:0-3973 GCA_048563625.1 Gammaproteobacteria bacterium
CGGATATAGCCACCAATAGGGGGTCGCTTAGGCAGCTTGATTTTTTCCGGTGTCAGATCTTTGTAGGGTATCATACTTAACAGGTGCGCAATACAATTCAGCCGGGCGTGTTTTTTAACGTCGGAATTAACCACATACCAAGGCGCCTGTTTAATATCAGTATGGGCAATCATGGCATCTTTGGCTTTTGAGTATTCCACCCAGCGGGTAATGGATTCCAGATCCATGGGGCTGAGTTTCCAGCGCTTCAACGGTTCGTGCATACGGCTGCGAAAACGTCGTTCCTGTTCTTCATCTGATACTGAGAACCAGTACTTAATTAAAATAATGCCGGAGCGCACCAGCATACGTTCAAATTCTGGGCAGGAGCGCAGGAATTCCTGGTATTCCTGCTCTGTACAGAAGCCCATAACCCGTTCCACACCGGCACGGTTATACCAGCTGCGGTCAAACAGCACGATTTCACCCGCTGCCGGCAGGTGAGCAACATAGCGTTGAAAATACCACTGGGTTTTTTCCCTTTCCGTGGGAGAAGGCAGTGCGGCAACACGACAGATACGCGGGCTCAGGTGTTGGGTAATGCGCTTGATGACACCACCTTTACCGGCAGCATCACGGCCTTCAAAGATTACTACCACCTTCAGGCCTTTATGTTTTACCCATTCCTGTAATTTAACCAGTTCATTCTGCAGCTTAAGCAGCTCACGTTCATAAACTTTATTATTAATTTTTTTTACTTTACCGGTTTTTTTTTCTTTGTTTTTCTGAGCCATATTATCTTTGCTCCTTGTAGAAAGGAATTAGTTGAGAGGCGTAAAAGTTATCCTATTAAGCATAGTCAATTTAAGCACTAAAATAAAGCCTTGTAATAACTGCTTTGAGTGAAATATTGTAAGTTATAGTTACCTGAGTCTACCTTAAAAAATAATTCATTTTAAATTTAATCTCCATGGGCAGCGACAGTTCTTTAGGCGGCAGAGGCAGCGGCAGGGCGTAATTAACCGCATCTTTGCTGGCTTTTTCCAGGATGGAGCGTTTACCAATAACCTGGAGATTTTTTATTTTTCCACCGGGTAACAAGGTAAAGCTGACCAGTATATTGCCTTCTATTTTTCGTTTTCGGGCTACTCTTGGATAGTGTTTGTGGGCTTCGATATGGCACATAAGCAGGCTCAGATAGGATGTTCTGGTCTGCTGAATTAAGCGCGGATCCGCTTTGGCAATTACCGGGGAGGCACTGACGGTCTGAATTTTTACCGGTTTTGTGTTTTGTGAATTGGTGGGTTGAGCGACCGGTTTCTGTTTTTCACGCGGTGGCTTCTGTTTGACCGGTTGTTTTTTAACCGGTGGTTTTTTTTGCCTGGGTTTTTCAGGTTTTTTAACTTTCTTTTTAGGCTTTTTCTTTTTTTCTGGTTTCTTTTTGGGCTTCGGCTTTGGCTCAGGCTTTTTAATGATCACCGGCTCAGGCGGTACAACGGGTTCCGGTCTGGGCTGTTCAACCACCGGTTCGACAACTTTGGCCGGAGGCGGGGCTAAAGTGGAAAAGCGCACATGGGTAATGGTTTCCTTAATAATATTGGAAGGTGCGGCATTGTTATTACCGGTTTTTATTAAAAAGGCGATATGAAAAGCAATGGATAATAATAGCGCAATGAACCAGATAAAATAATCATTCTCTTTAAGAGATTGCCAGAACGAAGTTTGAGTCATTACAGCCGATCAGGGGTTATCCGGTTTAACGGGATGGTCAATGGTGACAATATCCACACCATCGGCACCGGCCTTGCGGGCGGCATCAAATGCCTCAATGGCAATACCCAGATCAACATTTTCATCACCGCAAATACGGAGAATTTTTTCTTCCTGGTTTTTAAGTTTATCTTCTAATGCGCCTTGCAGTTTATCCAGTGAGATGATCTGACTATCAATGGAAAATTCTCCGGCTTCATTGATAACCACTTCTACCTGTTGAGGCTCATCCAGAGCTTCACCACTGTCAGCTTCAGGCAGATCAATATTAATTACTTCATCACGCACAAAGTGAGAAGTCAGCATAAAAAAGATCAATAATAAAAAAACAATATCAATCAGCGGCGTCAGATTAGGAATGTGGCTGGTGCGCCGTCGGCCTTCAAACTGCATGAACTACCCCGTCCCGGTGATGCACGGCATCGGTATCTGTTGTACAGGTGTCGGTGGTGTTTTTGCCCAGATGTTCAAGCAAAAGAGAAGCAAAATTACGCATACTCTGGGCTCGTCTGTCCGATGCAGATTCCAGCAGGTGCAGCAGCAGTAATACGGGAATAGCTACGGCCAAGCCAACCCCGGTAGTAAGCATAGCTTCCCAGATGCCGCCGGCCAGAGCCTGGGCATCCACCTGGCCACCGGCCTGTTCAATAACCATAAAGGCTTTAATCATACCGATAATGGTACCCAGCAGCCCCAGCAGTGGAGCAGTATTACCCAGAAAACCCAGAGTACGGAAGCCTTTTTCCATCTTGTTAAGTTCAAAACTGCCAATGCGTACCGCAACCCGATTCAGATCAGACACCCCTTCCTGCCAGGCCTGATAAATGCCCTGTAGCAGACGCCCTTCCGGCCCGCGAATGGTTTGAATAACAGCCTCGGCCTTGCCTTCTCTGAGTGCTGTCTGTAACTGGTGTTCAGCCTTACGGCCGGGGCGACCCATTAAGCTGTAACGAAGCAGGCGTTCAAATAAAATGGTCAGAGCCAGCAGTGAGTAGCCGGCGAGAATCCAGACGATAATACCGCCTTTGTCAAAAATATCTGCAACAATCATATAATCGGGTTTTAGGTTTTAGGTTAATCAGGCCAGTTATTGAATCCGGCAGTTTAGGTTAATTTATATACAGTTTCCTTGATTTAGGACATAGGCTGACTGCTTTGTTTAAGATGTTGCTCTAGTTTTTTCAGGTCATCGGGGGTGTTTACGTTGATAAAAGCCTCTTTTTGATCAGAAAAATCTACTTTAACTGCGCCGTTATCCATTAGCCATTTACCCAGTTTATGTTCATTGTGCTGCAGGGAATGGTTTATTTTATCCAGCAGACTATGGTGCAGCAGGTTATAGGTGGGCTGTTTGTAGCGGCCGTCAAATACTAGGGCTGCCCGGACTTTGTGTGTCTGCAGACTGTCTAACATTCTTTGAGTCAGATCCATCGGCAGCAGGGGACCGTCACATGGAACAGCAAGTAAGTATTCACTCTCATTGAGTTCCAGACCCCGGGAGATACCGGCCAGCGGGCCGCGAAAATCATCGTACTGGTCGATCAGTACCTTATAACCGTATCGTTCATATTGTTCTATATGCCGATTGGCACTGATTAAAATAGTATTGACCTGGGGTTTCAGGCGCTCAATAACATGCTCAATCATGGGGCGGCCAAGCAGTTTAAGTAAGCCCTTCTCATTACCTTCCATACGGCTGGAACGACCGCCTGCTAAAATAAGACCTGTTACCTGCATAAAATAATTAATAGCCTGATAGAATAGGTGAAAACTAACGAGAGATTATAACAGAAAATAAAAATCACTCTCTAAGGAATTTGATTTATGTTCGAAGTAGGTTTACTGGAGCATCGGCTTTACTGGCTGGCTGCAGTGTATTTTATTGTTGAAGCAACGGGTATTTATTATGCCTTTCATGCTATTTTAAATTCCCGAACCTCACAGGCCGGAATTGCCTGGGCGATTACTCTGGTAACGTTGCCGGTGTTTATTCTGCCCCTGTACTGGATTTTTGGCGGCAGCCGGTTTTATGCTTATCTGGAAAAGTTTCGCGAAGCCACCCTGGAACATATTGATACCGCCACCGATGCCCTGCAGCAGATAGCCAGGTATTATGTTAAAGATATGCAGGCGCTGGAAGATATTAATAACACCATTAAGCACCTCGATATTATCCCCTTTACCAGCCACAATAGTGCACAGCTATTCATAGGTATGTCTTTAA
>JBHNNM010000263.1:0-3965 GCA_048563625.1 Gammaproteobacteria bacterium
CGGCGATATTCAGTAAATATCATAAATACAACCTGGTTAAGTTGCACTTATGAGTTGAATCTAAGTAATAAATATTACCGGCCAAGCACTAAATAACAACTATTTGATCATCAAATTGGCTTCATTTCAATTCCTAAAGATCATACCTATGAATAGACACTAACTATTCTCCATATTTTTTTGTTGCGTAATCCACCCTGATAACAGTTGAAAAACCGTACCAAACCATTCCTCATCAAAGCGTATAAGTTCCTGTATTTTAAAAAGTTCAGTAGAATTAGAAGGCCAGTTATCAGGGCGTTCTGATAAGGCACGAAATGCAAGAATGAGAGGTAAATAAACTACAGATTGATGATATTTATTATGTATCTTAAATAATTGACTATAGATAGTTGGTAATTCCTGAAGTTTATTATTTATCAATATACGTAAGAGTTTAGGCCATTTAAAATTTAATTGTCTATGTAACAAACTCTGATATTCTGAGTCTATAAAGTATTTAAGAAAATCTGTTCTCTTTTGTTTCATAGTATTATTTTCAAGAATTTTTTCATCGGGAAAATTGATTCTTAAAATCTGCGCTATACTAATCATTGATAAACCTAAAGATTTAATTTTTTGTATTTTATTTCGTATTATATCTTCCATAAGTTCTTTATCATCTTTCAGATACTCATAAATTCTATCTTTATATAACTGTATAGCATTTTGCCAATCATTGAGATAAACTAATTCCCAGATCAGAGGAAGTTCTTCTTCTAATTTGGCAATAATATCATCATTATCCTTGATAAGAAGACATGCTAAAAAACCGGTTTCATTAACTGCAATTTTCCAAACATCAAAAGTTGCCATTGGCAAATGATTTGTTTTCTTCCATAAGTTAGTTAAATATTCCCAACTTTTATGGTCTAAATCACTAGCCATCAAATTTAATACATGTCTGATGGCTTTATTTCTAAGAGCCTGATCTGGTACACATATAGCTTTTGGTAAACTATCATAGTCTTCAATATCAAAAACATCTAAATTTTCAGATATACCGACATTCCACAGTATGGGTCGAAAATCAATACCGGTATCTTTATGAGGGTATATTAGCCATGACCCATCCTGTCTGTTTTCAGGAGCAAATAACCATCGTCCGGTATGAATCTGTTCAGTATTTATTGGTTCTAAATCTGAATTATTTTGCTCTGGTTGATTAAGATATAAAGTAGAAATACATATTTTTTCCAGATCTTCACTGGAAATCTGTTTAATGGTTTGGGTATCAAATTCAACAGTCCCTTCATCCCACTTTGGTATTATTTCATTTTTATAACGGCGAATATCCAGTCTAAATACCTCCTGGCCATGGAGTATAATAGATACCCTGACGATAGCATCCAGCGATGTGCTTATACTCATCAATGAGTCAATAGATTCAATCCAGTTATATAAACCGAAAATTCTGAAACCTCTCCCTTTAAGTGATATTCGTCTTTGAATATAAAGATCTCTTAATTCATCTGGTGTAACATCGGGATCGAATAATGAAAACATTATATCAACCTGATTTATTTTAGAATATTTATTATCAAAAATTCTTATACGATAACCTCTTAAATCACTACGATATAATTGAGTAGAGAAAGGTATCTGGATGTTATTTTTATCAAATAATAGTGCACCTTTAGATGGAAATGGAAAATTCAGTAATAAATCCCTTTTATGTCCATCAGGTAATAATGATACTTCAACAAATAAAGGTGGGGAGTTTTTAACTGCCAGTTTAATTTCAGCAGAGCTATTGGACTGTTCTACATAAGCTGAAATTTTATTAACAGTATCAACAACATTAAGTTGACAATTTTTAACTTGTTCCAAATAAACAGTTCCTGATAAAACCTGGTTTAAGTCTGGTCGAATTTTAAATGTAAAGTTACGATCCAAAATACCGATTCGTTTAGACAATTTAATATAACCATCTTCATCACATAATCTGACCTCATAATACCCCATTTTAACTTGAGATATAGGCTGCCAGTCAGTCTTCATACCAACTGCTCTGGCAAATAAATTACTATTATGCTTTGTAATTTTTACTCCTGTGGTTAAATCAGTTTCTATTAGATCAGGAATTCCAATAAACACCTGACCTGGAATTGAGTGATATGGATAACGCACTCCCGATAGTTCATAGTGATGAAGATATTCTTCTTTACCAGCTGATAATTTATACTTAGTATCATCTTTAAAACACTGTACAGTCCCGTTCAGACTAAAAAGTTTACCGTCAAACATATTTCCTGTTATGCTAACTTCTGTTAAATCATCTTCTTTCTTATAATTATATTGATCTGGAATATATACAAGAGCCTGTTTGTTTTTTATAGACTGGCTGGCTGTACCATTCAAAATCCATTTTCCATCAACCTCACGAAATAACCAAGGCAAATTACAATCCAGAAAGGTACCGTTTATCAGTTCCTGTTCATACACTACTTCACCCAGATATATAAAACGAAGACATAGTTCTTTCGCTGCATCTTCACCTGATAATTTTAAAGATCTACCTGAAAATTTTATTGCATTTTTTTCTTTATATCTGGTTAACAAGCCTCTGCACCATGGCCACACGGAACCATTAGGCTCAAAAACTTCCACTTTAAAGGTTGTTGGAATATTTGTCTCTGAATTTTCCAGCCCCAGTTCGTTTAATTGAACAAAAGTTGGTAATTCTAAATAAGCAATTAACTCGGGCGAGGGTGTTTGTGTACGAATAAGAAAACGATCGACTTCAAATGGGTTTTTATTTTGATTATCATCCTCAGTGATTAAGACAGTATCCACCAAATCTTTTAACAATAAACGACCTGATTCGTCATCAATGGGTAATGGAAAGAGCTCTCTCCAATTCGGTTGATTACTATCCAGCCATTTTAAAGGTGCTTCTTTTTGTGTTAATTTATGTTCCTGTCTTAACTTAACTACAATTTCTGCAATATCAGCAAGAATTTGCCTCATTTCAGATGTCTGATAACTATTTGGTATTCCTTCACTATAGCCGTCTATTAAAGCAGAAATAGCAATACCTCTAGAAATATGCTTTCTCAGTACAGGCTGAAGAATATGTTTTAACCAACCACCTGAACCGGATAACTGACTGAGTGGTAATCCACCTTCTGTTGCTATCGTTCCCAAAAACATTCGCTTACCACTATGATATCGAACAGAACGACGCCATCGCTGCAATCCTGTTTCGATAAGGTCATTTCGCTTGACAACAGGCAGCTCATTAACATCAATATCAATGGATTCAAATATACCATCCCACCCCCATTGGCCATTATAATATCGTCGCCACCATTCTGAGCCGTAGATAACAAAGGCTGCATCCCAGAAAAGCATTTTTCTGATATTGTTAACCCCCATCATTGCACTGAACTTAAGCAATTTCCTGAGTTCTGAATACTCACTGTCAGTGATCCTGTACTGATATAGCGGTCTGCCATCCGGTTTTGTTAAATTGTGACGTTCAAGAAGCAAAGTCACCCATTCAATTGGTCTCATATCAATACCTCAATTTTTACAGAGAAAGAAACACCAACAAAGAATAATCGATTTCTATTTATTTCAGGTGCAATTTCAGTCAAAGAGAAATCTTCTTTTTATCATAATTACAGAAAAGATTAGCCTGTCCGTAGGTTATTGCCTTAGCGGCTTCCATAACTCTGTTTTCCACTCTTATAGTCTGACAATACGCAATATCCATGCAACTACCCAAATTATTGGTATATGTTTTACAATTTGCTTTCTAAAATAACCTTATAAGAAATAAGTATATAATAAAACTTATTAAATAATAATTTTTATTAACTGAATACAAAATAAACTAACAATATATGTCAAAGACCTGAAACCAGCTGTCAATGGCCAACAAAAGTGATCCAGTTTTGGCCAATAAAAGTGATCCACCTGGA
>JBHNNM010000264.1:0-3952 GCA_048563625.1 Gammaproteobacteria bacterium
GCTTTATGGAAGTACAGGACAAGCTGCAGGTATTCTATATGATGCGTGAAGTAGCGGGTATTGTCTTCCTGATTGGGCTGTTGATTTATATCTATAGCTTCTTTGTTAAGGGTGAGGAAGCAGCGGCTTAAGAGCAGCACTGAGCGTTGAGCGCTGAGGAAGAGCGGGACTGTTTTTTTAGTTCTTGCTCTTGCTCTTTCTCAACGCTCAGCTCTCAGCGCTCAACGCTTCTTTATTTTTCCCCCCCACTCCATTATAATTTCCGTCACTTACAACCGTGTCAGCTTAATCAAATAAAAAAACAACCCCGACACACCGACAGGAATTTATACGCTTGAGTATCAGCAAACTATTTCAGCAGGAATTGCGTCAGCATTATCTGTTTCGTCGCCTTCCGGACGATGCTTTTAGTAATATTTTAAGCCAGTCCAATCTTATGTCTTTACGCAGGAATGAAATCCTGTTTGATCAGGGTGATCCGGCCTCCCGGTTTTTTCTGGTGCGGAATGGTCAAATCATGCTCTTTCAGACCTCTCCTGAGGGTAATGAGAAAGTTGTGGATATTATTGGTCCAGGACAAACATTTGCCGAAGCCGTTATGTTTATGGAAGGCAATCGTTATCCGGTTAATGCCAGGGCAACTACAGATAGTGAGTTATTTTATTTTGATAATGCGGCTTTTATTGAAGATTTGCAGAACTCCAATACCCTTTGTTTTGCCATGATGGCTGATATGAGTACCCGCCTGAAAGGTCTGCTAACAGAAATCAGTGAACTGACCATATTTAATGCCAAACACCGTTTAATCAGTTATTTATTAGGTCATATCAATGACTTACAGGAACAGCCTACGCTTAAGCTGACAGCAACCAAATCCATGATTGCTTCCCGGCTGTCCATTACTCCGGAAACTTTTTCCCGCATACTGTCCAAACTCAGAAAGGAAGGCATGATCAACATTGAAGATGAGACGATTACCCTGGTTCAGCCGGAAAAACTCAAAGAACTTATAGGTGAATCCTTTGAACATAATAAAAAGGGCTGTATGTCCTAAGCTCTTTTCCAGGTCGGCTTGCTTATACTGAAAATTTACTGACCAGGTTGTCCATTTCTTTAACCAGGCTGTCAACTTCATGACTGGAACTTGTGACCACTTCAGAACCGGTCACAATGCCCTGGGCAACCTCATTTATCATATTAACATTATTATTAACTTCTTCCGTTGAACGACTCTGTTCAGTTGCCAGATCCGCAATTTTGGCATTCATCTCTGCAATCATGGCGACTGCAGATGAAATAGTAGACAGAGATTTTCCGGCAAGCGAAGCCTGGGATACACTGTGCTGAGCCTGCTCCATGCCTTCACTCATGACGCTTACCGCTTGGTTTGAAGCCTGTTGCAGGCGCTCAATCATTTCTTCAATTTCCTTGGTGGATTCCTGAGTACGGCTGGCCAGAGTACGCACTTCATCGGCCACTACAGCAAAGCCCCTGCCCTGTTCACCGGCTCGTGCCGCTTCAATAGCCGCATTTAAAGCCAGCAGATTGGTCTGTTCCGCAATACTCTTAATCACATCAATAACGGTACCAATATTTTCACTGTCTCTGGCCATTTTTGCCAGAGCCTCGGAAGTCGTATCAACATTGCTCGCCAGGCTGGTGATTGAACTGATGGTTGAATTCACTTCCTGCTGGCCTTTCTCAGTTTCATCGCTGGCATTGGCCACTGCACTGGAAGCTTCACTGGCATTATTTGCCATCTCCTGAACCTTGAGTGACATACTGCTGGTAGCCTCAGCCACCCGCTCAGTCTGCTGTTTTTGCTGATCAATTTTATTTTGTGTCTGTTCAGATACCTCATTCATGGAACTGCAGGTGCTTGACAGACGCTGACTGACATCCATAATCTGGCGCACAATAGTACGCAGATTTTCAGTCATTTCATTAAAGCTATTAGCAATATCTCCAACCATATCATGGCTGTTTACATCAAGCTGACGGGTCAGATCATTTTTACTGATGGCAATAGCTGTCGATGAGATACATTGCAGGTGTTTAAGCAGGATCATTTTCATCAACAGGTAATTGGTTAAACCGATACTGATACCGGCCACAATACAGGAAACCGTAAACCAGAACAGCATACCTTCCTTCCAGTTAACAAACAAATTAGCCCACACTGGAAAAATAGCACCAATAATTAATCCAAATGCAATAAATGCAAAGAATAGATTCTTTAATATGCTTGGTTTACCTAAAGAAAATGACGCGGCCATTTTATCCCCCTGTTATGAATATCCTTAATGGGTTTTTACAACACCTTGTTTAACTTAACGGCATCTATTAAAAAAAGTTTAAGTTTTAGTTATTAATAGCTTAATAACAAATATAGCCCATTTAAGTTTTTCTGCCATATTTACAGTAACTTTCCATTAATAGTTTCTGGCTTGATATTTGCGTATTTTATTAGGAGTACTTTTAAAAAAGCCCCTGTTTTCTATATAAAGACAAAAAAATGACACTTACAAAACCTTACAAATCTTCCTTACAGAGCTGTTTTAGCAGCACTGGTGTTATGGGATTATTTTACAATGTCATTACCCGAATCACCTTTTCAATTTCGCTGACGGCTTACTTAACGCTGATGGCTCTCTTAACAATGCTTAGCACTCCATTATTCGCGGCAACACAAGCCAGTATTAATAAGCCTTTGCAGTCGCACGAATCTATCCGCTATGCAGCGGTTGAGTATGTTCGCTCACAGATCCCCGAAGGGGTAAAAATTCAGGATATTAAAGCCGGTAAGATGGATTCCCGAATTCGTTTCAGAGAATGCTCTGAAGCTTCACAGGTTCGTTCTTCCATGAACCGGAATATCTCCAGCCACTGGACCATTAATGTTCGTTGTGATGCCCCGGTAGCCTAGAATATCTATATCCCGGTAAAAACCACCCTGTTACAGAAAATGCTGGTCAGCCGTACTACGATTACCCGCGGTGAAATTATTACCCAGGATAAATTAAAACTGACAGAGCGGATAATAACTAACCAGAATCAGAAGTATTTCAGTGACTTAAAGGATGTGGTTGGCCGACAGGCCAGAAGAAGCATTCGCCCGGACAGGGTAATAAACAGTTCCATGCTTCAGGAAGCTTATCTGGTACATAAAAAAGAACCGGTATTAATCTATGCGCAGAATCAGAAAATTCGTATCAGCGTTAAAGGAACCGCTCTGAAAAACGGTAAATATAACGATATTATACGGGTAAGAAATAACAGTTCTAAAAAGATAATTGACGCCGTTCTTGTTGACAGAGGCGTTGTGGCTATTAATTTCTAGGCATTTTTGAGACTGAATGATTCAGTTGATGTGAATCAATCCACAAATGGCTGATTTTTGGAAATTCAGGCCAGAAAATGCTAAAGTTTACCTGCTATAAGCCGATAATATAGCTAAACGGGAGAGCATTAAATTATGCCTATAGACATTAATAGTATAAACAACAATACCACTCAGACCAAAAAGCTTAATGACAGTTACGTTAAGCTGGTTGATTCTGAATCAGGCAGTGTTTCGGATGGCAGCAAAACCGCAAAGGATTCTGTTAGTTTGACAGGTATGTCGCAGCGGATCAAAGCGATGAAAGAACAGGTTGCCCGTCTGCCCATTATTGACACACAGAAAGTTGAACAGGTTAGAACCACCATAAACAATGGTACCTATGAGTTCAATTCTGAGCGTATTGCTGAAAAAATGATTAAATTTGAAAGGGAACTGTTCTAACAAACGATTTAAACACCGGCTTTTTAGCAGGCTGTACAATACAGTGTAGAACGGCAAACTTTCAGATATTTTTTAAAACTATTTTTAGTAAAAAAGAAAGATAGTACAGGATAATGATAATGAACCCGTTACTACAGGATCAGACCGTCTCTGCCCCAACCCGCTCCA
>JBHNNM010000265.1:0-3943 GCA_048563625.1 Gammaproteobacteria bacterium
TCGCTATGATAAGCTGGAAAGAAACTATGCCAGTACATTAGCGTTAGGCTGTTGTATGGTGTGGCTTCCTATGTGGAATGGTTAAATTTTGTACACAAAAGATCAACAGCCCCTAGTTTAAATGCACAAACATAATATTTTCATAATAATTTGTGTCCATTCAAAATAACAACAGGTAAATAGCATGGCTGGTGACCAATCTTCTAACCAGAGTCCGCGTTTTTTTTCCCGTAAATTTCTTATACCGATCCTGCTGGTTTTTATTTCCGGTGTACTGGCTTTTGCCGGCTTTAATTCCATACTGGCTTATACCAATGAAATGGAATTTTGTACCTCCTGTCACAGCATGAAGGTCAACTTGGAGGAATATAAGGAAACCGTGCATTATAAAAATGCTTCCGGTGTCCAGGCTGTCTGCTCAGACTGTCATGTCCCAAAAGCCTTTCTACCCAAAATGAAGGCCAAGTTCTTGGCTTATAAGGATGTGCTGCACGAAATACTCGGAATCATAGATGCTAAAGAAAAATACGAAGCGCATCGCTGGGAAATGGCCTCCAGAGTCTGGGCCAAAATGAAAGCCACAGATTCCAGGGAATGTCGCAGTTGTCATGACTTTGACAATATGGCCTTTAGTGAACAGGATCGCAGCGCCCGTAAAAAGCACCCCAGAGCTCAGTTAAAAGGCCAGACCTGCATAAACTGCCATAAGGGTATTGCCCACGAAGAGCCTGATGAACCAGATGAAGAGGAAGAGACTGATTCATGAACAGACTGACCCTACCCAACTATCTACTGTTACTGGTTTCTGTCGGCCTGCTGTTTATGAGTAGCAATTGTCTTGCAGCCAGTAACCCCGGCCTGGAAAAACTTAAAGATCCCACTCCGCAGGAAAAAGAGCTTATGCAGGCAGCTATCGTAGGGGATATTGACACTGTCAAACAACTCCTGGATTTGGGTGTCAGTCCTGATGCTCATGGCCGCTATGGTAAAACCGCCCTGATGTTTGCCGTTGAAGAAGGCAATAAGGATGTCGCCGATCTGTTAATTGCCCGGGTAACCAATGTTAACGCGGTTACCACACCGGGCTGTACAGCCCTGACCATTGCCTCTGAAGGTGGATATGACGATATTGTTGCCACCCTGCTTAAAAAAGGCGCAAAAACACAGGCAAAAACCCGAGCCGGCTGGAATGCACTGATGATGGCGGTCATCTATAACCATCCTAAAGTACTTCAGGAACTGATTAATGCCGGTGCCAATGTGGATACTCAGGACAAGGACGGCAACAGCCCATTAATGCTAGCGGCCAAAAACGGCCATGTGCATATTATTGAAATGCTGCTTAAGGCCGGTGCGCATACCGAATTACGCAATAAAGATGGCGGTAATGCCTTAATGGTGGTGGCTGCCAATGGTCAGCTCGAAGTTATAAAAGCCCTGCTAAAATACGGCTGTAATATTGATTCACAAAGTTCAGACGGTTCCACAGCATTATTCTGGGCCAGTGAAGCCAATCAGCTTAAGGCAATGGAATTACTATTAAAGATGGGTGCCAATCCAAATCATCAGGATAAAGATGGCAGTACCGCCGTTATGGAGGCTTATCTGCAAAGAAACTTTGATGCAGCAATCCTTCTATACCGATATGGTGCCGATCCAAATATAAAAGATAATGATGGTCTGTCCGGCCTCGACTATGCCCGGCAGGTCCATCAATACGACAGCACCCATAAAAAAAATTAAATATATAAACTGGACGGACAATAACAAAATAGCCACAGGCTATAAAACACCATGATCACCTAAGGAGGATCTATGAAAGTAAATAAAAAACTACTGACATTGTTAATTATAGGAGGGATGTCAGTATCAGCCAACAGCATGGCTGAAACCGCCACTGCTCAGGCACTGGCTAACACCTGTGCCGGCTGCCACGGTACTGACGGCAGCAGTAACGGACCGGCCACCCCATCTCTGGCTGGCATATCCGTTGATTATTTCAAGGATGCCATGGCCGACTATAAAGCCAAAGACGGTCGTTTTTCCACCATTATGGGCCGAATAGCCAAAGGCTATAGTGAGGAAGAAATTGCCCTGATGGCTGATTACTTTTCCAAGCAGACATTTGTTCGCAAAGACCAGAAGTTTGATCCCAAACTGGCCAAACAGGGCGGCAAACTGCACAGAAAATACTGTGAAAAATGTCATGAAGACGGCGGTCGCTCTTCTGAAGACGATGCCGGTATTCTGGCCGGTCAGTGGATGGATTACCTCCACTACACCATGGACGACTTTAAAAACGGTCGCCGAGATATGCCCAAGAAGATGAAAAAGAAAGTCAGCAAGCTGGAAAAAGACAAAGGTCCAGAAGCACTTGAGGCACTTATTAACTACTACGGCAGCCAAAAATAAGGGGAGGTCATTCACATGTCAGGAATTTCACGTAGACATTTTATCCAGATCACAGGCGGTGCAGCCGCAGTCAGTACTTTAGGTTTCAGCAATATTCTGCTGGCAGGCAAAAGTGCCGGCCATGTGGTTATTATCGGCGGCGGTATCGGTGGGGCTACTGCAGCACGGTATATTAAACGTGCCGATCCGGCCGTTGATGTCACCATTATTGAGCCTAACGCCAATTATTACACCTGCTTTATGAGTAATGAAGTCATCAGCGGTGAACGCTCTATTGACTCCATCAAGTTCGGTTACCAGAACCTGGAATCCATGGGCGTTAAAATTGTCCGGGATTATGCCACCAATATCGACGCCGGCAAAAAACAGGTCGCAACTAAGGGCAATGGCAATATTTCCTATGACCGCTGCATTGTTTCCCCCGGTGTGGACTTTAAATGGGAAATGATTGAAGGCTACGATGCAAAAGTCGCCGCAGAAAAAATCCCGCACGCCTGGAAAGCCGGACCCCAGACTGTCATGCTACGCAAACAGCTGGAATCCATGAAAGACGGTGGTACCGTTATTATAGCCCCACCGCCTAACCCATTCCGTTGTCCACCCGGGCCTTATGAACGTGCCAGTCAGATTGCCTGGTATCTGAAGCATAACAAGCCCAAATCCAAGGTATTGATCTTGGATGCCAAGGACAAATTCTCCAAGTTTGGTCTGTTTATGCAGGGCTGGAAGAAGCATTACGGCTACGGCACAGATAACAGCATGATTGAATGGGTCAAGGGTGCTGAAGGCGGTATTATTGAGGGCGTTAATCCAGCCACCAATACCGTTATCGGCAGCGTGGGTGAATACAAGGGTGATGTCATAAATATTATCTCGGCTCAGAAAGCAGGTAAAATTGCCTTCACCGCCGGTCTGGTTAATGACAAGGGCTGGTGTCCGGTTGATCAGAAAACCTTTGAATCCACCATCCATAAGGACGTTTATGTGATTGGTGATTCCTCAGTGGCTTCACCACTGCCTAAATCCGGTTATTCCGCTAACTCAGAAGCCAAGGTCTGTGCCGCTGCTGTAGTCGCCAGTCTGCACGGCAAGCCCGCGGGAATTCCAACTCTGGTTAATACTTGCTACAGCCTGATCACACCGGAAGACGGCATTTCCGTCGCCATGGTGTATAACTTCGACGGCAAGAAAATCCAGAAGGTTAAAGGCTCAGGCGGCCTGACACCCATGGATTCTTCCCCTGCAATGAGAAAGCGCGAAGCAAATTATGCCCATAGCTGGTTTAATAATATTACCCACGATACCTTTGGTGGCTAAAAGGCAATGGTGATTAATCATGTCACTGACGAAAAAGCTCACTCTGTTTGTTCAGGGTGAGCTTTTTTATAGTACTACAGAAGTGGCATGATATAGTCCGCCCTGAACAAATCATAGTGTATTGATTTATAAGGAAATGTTGCTGAATTACGGGCTCTTCTCCGCTCTGATGAGTGAAGAAAGATGCTAATACTCACAAAACCTGTTGAAATAT
>JBHNNM010000266.1:0-3934 GCA_048563625.1 Gammaproteobacteria bacterium
CCAGAGGGATTCGGGATACCGAATATTTTAAACTAAAAATCAGGCAAACCTCCATTCCTGATGAGCAGAGCATGTTCTATTTTGGACAAAATCTCACTCATTAAAGCGGAGAACAACCTTAAAAAACATTAATTATCCTGTTTAGACAAACATTTATTGGACAAAAACCCTTATCTGCTAGAATTTGACTGAAATAAACCATAAAACGTTCTGAGCAAACTGCTCAGACTAAAAAAACTGGATAACAAATGATACGGGACGAACTCTCTATTCTGGTGGTCGATGATATGAAATTCAGCTGTGAATTTATTCGTCGGGCGCTGACCAAGGAAGGCTACACATCCATTGAAGTCGTTAATAATGCTCTGGATGCTCTTAAACGCATAAAAAAGTCCCCCTATGATGTGGTGCGGGCCGACTGGCTGATGCCCGAAATGGACGGCCTGGAAATGGCCCAGAAAATCCGCCAGCTGGATGAAGAACGTAATCACTACACCGGCATTGTACTGCTGACCGCCAAAGACGATATAAACTCCATTCGCCAGGCCTTTGATGAAGGCGTGGATGACTATATTGTCAAACCCCCTAACCAGATAGAACTGGCCGCCCGGGTTTATTCTGCCGGACGGGTTGCCACCATGCAGAACAACCTGCTAGATACCCCCTATAGTCTGCGCAAAAACTTTTATCTCAAGTGTACAGTAGACCGTGCCACTGGCCTGGAACGCATGGCCGATACCCAGAAGCGCCTGGATGCCTTTCTAAGACAAAGTCTGTCCCGGGACGGCCCCACCTGCTGTGCCGTACTGCGCATCAATAACTTCAAACAGATTGCCAGCGAACATAACAAGGAAGTACAGGAACAGTTATTAAGCAGTGTTTCCCGCCGCATCTGCCGCCAGGTTCGCCCCATGGATCTGGTGGGTTATATTAACCCCGGTGAATTCCTGATTGCCATGCACTACCCGAATATGGAAGATGCTTCCTGCCGAAACTTTAAACGCATCCTGCACGATGTCAACCACCGCTCCTATAAAACCGCCCACGACTTCCTCAACCTGCAATGCGCCATGGCCATGACCGCCATCGATAAAAACAAACCCGTATCCGACGTTAAGGAACTGATATACAACACCCGCCAGAAACTTAAGCAGTCTGGGGAGATGGGGTATGAGGAAGTGGTAACGTAAGAGCAGGGTTAAGCGTTAAGAAAGAGCCCGAGCCTCGTAGATTTGACTATTATTCAATATTTGTTCTTTGGCTCTTATTTCTTTTGCTCTTTCTTAGTACTTAACACTTAACCCTTCTTTCTCTTAACGCTGCTTTTTATGCTAAAATACCCCCCATTTATTTCCCCCACAAGCAGGTTTAAAAATGAAAATTCTGATAATTGGTAATGGCGGTCGGGAGCATGCGCTGGCCTGGAAAGCGGCGCAGTCATCCCGGGTGGATGAGGTTTTTGTGGCGCCGGGTAATGCCGGTACTGGTCGTGAACCTAAACTGACTAATATTGATATTGGGGTTACGGATATTCCTGGTCTGATTGATTTTGTTAAGCAGAATGACATTGCCATGACCATTGTCGGGCCTGAGGCTCCGCTGGTAGCCGGCGTGGTGGATGCCTTTAATGAACAGGGGCTGGGTATCTTTGGTCCCACTCAGGGGGCGGCTCAACTGGAAGGCTCCAAGGCGTTTACCAAGGACTTTCTGGCACGGCACAATATCCCGACAGCGGCTTATCAGAATTTTACTGAAATTGAACCGGCTGTTGCCTATATTAAAGAGCAGGGTGCGCCTATTGTGGTTAAGGCCGACGGTCTGGCTGCCGGTAAGGGTGTTATTGTAGCTCAGAGTGAAGCAGAAGCCATTGCTGCAGTGGAAGACACGCTGGCGGGCAATCGTTTTGGGGATGCCGGTCACCGGGTGGTTATTGAAGAATTTCTCACTGGTGAAGAAGCCAGCTTTATTGTTATGGCTGATGGTAAAAATGTCCTGCCGCTGGCCACTTCCCAGGATCATAAAGCCCGTGACAATGGCGACAAAGGCCCGAATACCGGCGGTATGGGGGCTTATTCCCCTGCTCCGGTGGTGACCGATGAAATTGCAGAAAAAGTTATGCAGACTGTGATTATTCCTACCATTAAAGGTATGGCGGCTGAAGGCCATGATTACACCGGTTTTTTATATGCCGGACTGATGATTACCCCGGCAGGTGAAATGAAGGTACTGGAATACAACTGCCGTTTCGGCGATCCGGAAACTCAACCAATTATGATGCGTCTGCAGTCAGACCTGGTCGAACTATGCCAGGCCGCTATTGATAAAAAACTGGATACTATAACCGCCCAATGGGATCCCCGCGCTGCCATCGGTGTGGTTATGGCCGCCGGCGGCTACCCCGATGACTATGAAAAAGGCCTGCCCATAGAGGGACTGGATCAGGTAGATGATGCCGATAACAAGGTTTTTCATGCCGGTACCGCTGAGAAAGACGGCCAGGTAGTCACCAATGGCGGCCGTGTCTTATGTGTAGTCAGCCTGGCGGATAGCGTAACTGAAGCCCAGAAACAGGTTTACGAACAAGTGAAAAAAATTCACTGGAAAGATGCCTTTTATCGTACCGATATTGGCTATCGGGCCATTGCAAGAGAAAAGCGCTGAGAGCTGAGCGTTGAGCGCTGAGAAAGAGCCTGGAGAAAGCTCTGTTTTTGCTCTTTCTCAACGCTCAACGCTGCTTTTTTTTGTAACTTTTTCCGAAATAGGTTAATATTCACCTAATCTAATATTCAAGTCGCCTGTGCTATTAGTTTCCAGGCAAATACAACAAGGAACATATTATGTCTACTAAACATCCCGTCGTTGCCGTAACAGGTTCTTCCGGTGCCGGTACTACTACTGTAAAAAATGCCTTTGAACATATTTTCTTCCGTGAAAATATCAATCCAGCCGTGATTGAAGGTGATAGCTATCACCGTTATGATCGTGAAGCCATGAAAGTGGCTGTCGAAGAAAAAGGGGATGACTTCAGTCATTTCGGCCCTGAAGCCAACCACTTTGATATTCTGGCAGAAACTTTCAAGGAATATGGCGAAACCGGTATGTGTAAACGCCGTTACTACCTGCACAGCGAAGAAGAAGCCGAACCTTATGCTCCTTTAAAGCCCGGCCAGTTTACTGAATGGGAAAATATTCCTTCAGGCACTGACCTGTTATTTTATGAAGGTCTGCACGGTGGAGCCAGAGACGGTGATGTCGATGTTGCCAAATATGTTGATCTGCTGGTGGGTGTGGTACCTATTGTAAACCTGGAATGGATTCAGAAAATCCATCGTGATAATGCCCAGCGCGGTTATTCTGCAGAAGCTATTGTAGATACAATTTTACGTCGTATGCCTGACTACGTACACTATATTACACCTCAGTTTTCACGCACAGATATTAACTTCCAGCGTGTACCTACGGTCGATACTTCTAATCCTTTTATTGCCCGTGATATCCCAACACCGGATGAAAGTTTTATTGTTATCCGCTTTAAAGATCCCAAAAATGTGGACTTCCCATACCTGCTGAACATGATCCCCGATTCATTCATGTCCCGACGTAACAACATGGTTGTTCCCGGCAGCAAAATGGGCTTTGCCATGGAACTGATCCTGGCACCCCGCATCCATGAACTGATGGAAAAAGCAAAAGCCTGAAAATAACGGCTAAGCCGCTTGATACTGATATTCTCAGGCACCCTGATAATCGCCATAGTATGGTATAAATTAAAATCTTCCGCTTTCAGGACACTATTATCAAAATCATCCAGCCGCATGACCCGGTCAATAAAATTAACCGCATGTTCCACCCCGTGCTTTTGTTCCGGCTGGCCGCATTCTACCGTAACGGCCGAACAGAGTTTGGCAAATGCCATGGACTGCACGGTATCCGG
>JBHNNM010000267.1:0-3933 GCA_048563625.1 Gammaproteobacteria bacterium
CTAGTAAGAATTGCTGCATTGACAATTAAAATTACCCCACTAAAATGAACGGCAGTTTGTTACACAGGATAAAAGTTATGCCTTCATTTGATATCGTTTCAGAACTGGATATGCATGAACTGACTAATGCAGTCAATAATGCTAATCGAGCCATTACACAAAGATACGATTTAAAGGGAACTCAGACCGGGGTTAAGCAGTCAAAGGAAGAAGTCACGCTTTATAGTGAAAGTGAATTCCAGGTACAGCAGGTTCTGGATATTTTTCATAAAGAGCTGGTACGCCGTAAAGTGGATATTAAAAGCCTGGAAGAAGGGGGCATAAAACCCAATGGCAAACTGATGGAGCAGAAAATGCTGTTACGCCAGGGTATCGACAAGGACAGTGCCCGCAAGATTGTTAAACTGATTAAAGATACTAAACTGAAAGTTCAGGCTGCTGTTCAGGGTGAACAGGTGCGGGTAACAGGCAAAAAACGCGATGATCTGCAGGCGGTTATGAGTATGCTGAAACAGCAGGACTTACCGGTTGCTTTACAGTTCACCAATTTCAGAGACTGATTTTGATACTCAGACTGTATAGACAAACGCAGACAAATTTTTATAGACAAAGAATGGAAACCCATTAAATGACATCAATTAAAAACAATATCAAGAAAATAACCCTGGGGCTAACGGCTATTATAGGACTGGCTGTCTTCAGTGCTAATATTATGGCGCAGGATGCGGTAAAGGGCGCTGTGCCTCAGGAGTTAACAGCAGCTCTTGATAATCTGATGCCGGGTACCAAACCTACCAGTATTGAAGCAACACCTCTGCCGGGTATTTATGAAGTCAGTTACGGCTCTACTATTTTTTATTTTAATAAAGATGCATCCATAATGCTCCGTGGTGACATTATTGATGTTAAGAACCGGGTGAATCTGACGGAACAGAAACGTGGTGCTGCACGCGGTAAATTATTAAACTCAATGGATGAAAGCAAGATGATCATCTATCCGGCAAAAAATGAAATAGCCAAAGTGACGGTTTTTACTGATATTGACTGCCCTTATTGCGTCAAGCTGCACAGGGAAATGAAAGACTATAATAATGAAGGTATTACCATTCGCTATATGGCCTATCCACGGGCCGGTTTAGGCAGTCGTTCCTATCAGAAGGCGGTGAATGTCTGGTGTGCGGATAATCCGGCCCAGGCTATGACTGATGCTAAAGAAGGTAAAACGCTGCCCAATAAAACCTGTGATAACCCCGTGGCCGATCAATTTCAGTTAGGTCAGGCTCTGCGGGTACAGGGCACACCAGCTATGTTCCTTGAAGACGGCACCAGCCTGCCAGGTTATGTCCCTGCCAAGCGTCTGGCCAATGCCATTAAATCTGCTAAATAGCTCTTTCTTTATTATGCCCTCTCCCACTGGGAGAGGGCCAAGGTGAGGGGGAATTAAGGGTGAGGGATGATTAATACAGCAGTGTGGCCAGTTTACTCCGGTACTTCCTTGTCACCGGATCCTGATTCCCCAGTATTTCAAAAATTTTCAACATGGCTTCCTTAGCCTTGCCTTCCTGAAAATTAATATCCTTTCTTAAAATATACATCAACTCTTCCAGAGCCTGTTCATATCGACGGGAAACGGTGTACTGGTTAGCCAGCTGTACCCGCAATTCAAGGTTATCCGGATCTTGTTCCAGTTGGGCAACAATTTCGCTGACGTCCGGTGCATCTTTGGTTGCCCGGGCAAATTCCAGTTCATCAGAGAGTTTTTTAGCCTCTTCACTGACCTGAATATTTGCCGGCAGAGCCTTAAGTACAGCCTCACAATTATCCAGATCTCCGGATTGCAGATGCACCCGGGCGATTGCCAGGTGAATATCGGTATTGGCTGGATCTTCCTGGTTTAATTGTTTCAGAGCTTCCAGTGCCTGCTCATACTGAGCCGCTTCAGATAACTGCAGGGCATCAGGCAGAGCATTTTGGGACTCGTTTTCAATATGAGTATCCAGAAACTGGCGAACTTCACTTTCCGATTTGGCACCCATAAATTCGTCCACAATCTGACCGTCTTTGAATAACTTCACGGTGGGCAGGCTTCTGACTCCGGCTGCGGCGACCAGTTCCTGCTGCTCATCGGCATTGACTTTGGCCAGAATAAAAGCGCCTTTATATTCTTCTGCCAGTTTGACCAGCAGAGGGATCAGAGTTTGACAGGGCTGGCACCAGTCTGCCCAGAAGTCCACCAGCACCGGCTGGTGCTTTGAGGCTTCCATAACCTGCTGTTTAAAATGCTCGGTATCCTGAATATCAACCACAAAGGGAAATTCGCTCATATTTTGTATCCTGATTTTTATTAAGTTTGTGAGTTAAATGGGGCTAATTGACTGTTTTTCAAGTAAGGGTGAATGTAATGTCTGACTTACTCATCGGGGTTCAACCTGATGGATTTCGGGCTCTCCCTGATTGTTTAGAAAAAGAAATTGGCTATTATAGTTACCATAATAATTAAGTATCTGACGGATTCAGATTTCTTACAGGAGGCTCTTTATGAGCTAAAGTCTTTTAACAGGCTGAAGGCTCTTTTAAGGAAGGCGTAAGATGGAACGATTAAGGAGACCAAGGTCAAGGGGAGTGACCGCAAGCAGGGTTTTAAATGGATTAAAACAGCTTGGTATGGAGGTAAAAAAGGCGGCATGAGGTTTATCCTCTGCCGCCTTTTCCGTTTTTAAGCTAAGCTATTTAAGCAGAAAATTAATCAGGTAAACAGTTTTTCCAGCCGATCCAGAGCTTCCTGCAGGTTGTCCATACTGGTGGCAAAGGAAATTCGCATATAACCTTCAGCACCAAAGGCTGAACCGGGCACCAAGGCCACTTCGGCCTGACTTAATATATAATCGGCCAGTTCCACATCATTGCTGACACCTTCAGTACGGTCAATCAGAGCCTGCATATTAACAAAGGTATAAAATGCTCCCTGTGATGCCAGCGCTTGCATACCGCTGATATTATTAACCCGTTGTACCACATAATCATGGCGCTCCTTAAATGCGGCCAGCATGGTTTTAATACAGCTCTGATCGCCGTTTAAGGCCTCCAGTGTTGCCATCTGGGAAATAGAGCAGGGGTTAGACGTGCTCTGGGACTGAATTTTGGTCATAGCTGCAATCAGATCGGCCGGGCCTCCGGCATAGCCAATGCGCCAGCCGGTCATGGAATAAGCCTTACTGACACCGTTCATGGTGACGGTATGTTGATACAGCTCAGGACAGACCTGGGCAATGGTGCAAAAAGGTTCTTCAGACCAGACAATATGCTCATACATATCATCACTGGCAATAATAATATCCGGATGATCCTTTAGAACTTCTCCAATGGCCTTTAAATCAGCGCGAGTATAAGCCACTCCGGTTGGATTGGATGGGCTGTTAATAACGACCAGCCGGGTTTTATCCGTAATGGCTGCTTTTAACTGTGTGGCAGACATTTTAAAACCCTGTTCAATATCACTGCTGACTATCACCGGTTTGCCTTCTGCCAGGATCACCATATCGGGATAGGAAACCCAGTATGGAGCTGGAATAATAACTTCGTCACCTTTATTGAGCAGCGCCTGACACAGGTTATAAAAACTCTGTTTGCCACCGCTGGATACCAGAATCTGTTCAGGCGTATAGTCAAGTTCATTATCCCGTTTAAACTTGTCGCAGATGGCCTGTTTTAATTCTGGAGTACCGCCGACGGCCGTGTACTTGGTAAAGCCGTTGTGAATGGCATCAATAGCTGCCTGCTTGATGTGTTCTGGGGTATCAAAATCCGGTTCACCGGCACCCAGTCCAATAATGGCTTTGCCTTCTGCTCGCAGTGCTTTTGCTTTGGCAGTAATAACCAGTGTGGCTGAAGGTTTAATGGATTGTACTCGATTGGATAACTGTATAGCCAAGG
>JBHNNM010000268.1:0-3868 GCA_048563625.1 Gammaproteobacteria bacterium
GTTTCTGGTAGCATACAGGCTAATCATCGGTGGAATTTTTATCCTGCCTGTTTTCGGGTTCATGACTGTTTTCAAGATCACGTGGTTCTTTAACCAGTATTTCATAATGCCGATAGTAAAGTACATTGGCCATGCTCTGGAATAATAAAATAAGCAGTAATAAAACCAGCGGGTGCAGCAGCTGCATGGAACCTAACAGCAAAATTGACAGGATAAAGATAATTACCAAGATCAAAATATCATTAAACAGGGTCAGGGCATAGCCCTTAGTGTATTCATAACTGTTAATAATGGCATTAAGCGGCGTCTGCCGGTCAATCATCACCAGATAAGGCACCAGGAACAGGCGGGTAAACAGCCAGATACCGGGTAGCACAAACAGCATTAAGCCGGCAAAAATCAATAGCGAGGTCATAACATTGGCCATAAACATATAAGGCCAGCGCAATAGTCACTGCCACAGGCTGTTATAAATACCCGCTCCCTGCCCGGTAGCCAGACTGTAAATAAGTGCGATCAGCCCCCCGGTATAAATGGGCTTGATAATCAGGTTCAGAAACTGGGCAAAGGGGCGTACTGTTTCAGGATTAATATGTTCGGCATCCAGAGCACCAATAAACAATGGCGCTAAAAGCTGAGCCAGCAATACCACCAGAATGGCAATGACCAGAGCAAAGCTTAGCAGGCGCAGTATATTATGCCGGAAAAAATAAAATGCCTGTTTTAATGTGACCGTCATGGTTTATCCAAGGTTGTAAATGTTAAGTCCCAGATCGGTACATTGCTGTTCATGCTCATGATTAGAAATAACCGCAATACTGGCTTCCCTGTTATGCAGATATTCACGAGCTACCCGGGTCAGATCATCCAGGCTGACAGCTAATACCTGCTGGCGGAAAGCCTGCCGGTGCTCTGCGGTACGACCAAACAGGTCGTTATGAAAAGCCTGACTGGCATCCCCGGCAGGAGAAGCGGGCTTATCAATACTGCCGATAACCCCAAGTATGGCTTCTTCCAGTGCCTGCCTGTCATGCTCTGTTTCAAGCAGCCAGTCAAAAGAACGGTTAAAATCGTCTAGGGTATCGCTTAAACGCGGATCACGATAGGAGAAAAATTTAAAACAGGCATTGGCTGAATCCTGGTTAGCCCCACCGCCATAGGCACCGCCCTGTTCACGGATAACCCGGTGCAGGAAACCATTACGTAAAAAGCCGCCAAGTACCGTCAAAGGGGCTGCATCAGGATGGCCTACGGGTACGGTGTTATAGGCCTTAGCACAGAAATTAACCTGGGTGCTGGTTAACCAAGCCTGCTTAACATTTTCTTCAATTTTCGGCATATCCAGCAAATGTAGGCTGTCAGAAGCCTGGATGGTATTATCCTGCCAGAGTTTAATGAGATCCTGTTGGCAATGAGGGTATTCATGCTCTTCACAGATCAACAGAAACTGTGCCGGTGCCTGCTTTAGCTTTGTGTGAATGGCAGAGAGTTTGTTCATAAGCTCGGTAATTCTGGTGTCTCCTTCATCCTCCTGAAGTGCATTATCAAGCTGCTTGATGAATTCAATACTGCCCAGCCCCTTATTATTATGAGTCAGTCGTGCAGAAGGACTCATACCGCTGCTGGCGGCCTGCATGGCCAGTGAATGTCCACTGCCGGTAACACTGTGTTCCTTGCGCATACGCAACTGGGAAATCAGTTCTTTAATACGTGCCGGATCGTCAAAGCGAATGTCCTCAAAAGTCAGTTTAAGTAGTTCAGACATTTCCGCATGGTTTCTAATCAGTGCTTTACCGGAAACAATATAAAAGCCTTTCACCTGCTGAGCGTCTTCAAGCATACCCCGAACCCGGTGATAAGCCTGAATACCGCCGGACACCTGAGACTGCCAGACCTGCATCTGCAGGTAATCTTTATCACCACAGCCCAGTTCACCAAAACAGAAATTAAAAATGGGCAGATACTGATGCTCTTCCGTAGTGAAGTTCGGTAGATCCACAATTAACTGCTGATAAACCAGCCCATTGGTACCCTGGTTATAATGTGAGACTTTAAGAGTTTCAGTCCCAGCATCCAGACATTCGGGCACTTTGATTTTTTCAGGGACATCGCTGACAGTGACTTTAGGCAGGACTTCTTCAATATTATCTTCCTGCTGATTCTGTCTTTGGGCCAGTTTATCCGCCAGTTCAATAAGCTGTTGTTTTTCCTGCTCGCTTAGCTGGCTCTTAATAGCCTCCAGACGGGCTTTTTCAGCATCATTTCGACGCTGTTCCATTTGCAGATCAGGTTTAAAAGTCACTCTTACCCGATGCGGATTATCCAGCAGCTGCTTTGTAACCAGCTGCTTAATGTATTCAGGATCCTGGGCTTTGGTTCTGAGTTTCTGCAGGGCTTTATCCAGGTTCATGTGTTCTATCACATCGCCCCGGTGGATAGCAGTAGAAAGGCCGGATAAAATTAACTGCAGACCAAAAGGATAATGATCCCCGCCGATTTCACGCTGATTAAGTTCCAGCTGGTGCAGTACGGCTTCAACCTGATCCGGATCTATGCCCTCCTGTGCAACTTTTTCAAGCACATCAAGAACCAGTTTTTCAAACGCCTGAGTATGTTCAGGAGAAGAACCTTCAAGACCGCATAAAAAGCTCACCTCCCGGTTGCTATCTTCCAGACCGCATAGCGGTGAGGGAGACTGTCCCAGCTCAGTCGTTTCCAGAGCCTGGGTCAGAGGTGATGCAGAATTGTCCAGTAACAGGCTGGATAAAAACTGGGCTTCCAGCTGTTCTTCCAGGTTAATACTGCGCCCCAGCAGCCAGGATAAAATAAGATGGGTTTTATTGGTGGTATCTTCTTCCGGATCCAATGGATAACTTTCTTCAATATTAAGCGGAGAAAAATAACGTTTTTCATCATTTACCGTGATAATCCTGTCCAGTTTTTCAAAACGGGAAAGTACCTTATGTTCAAATTTTTCCTGATGAGTACTGGCCGGAATATCGCCAAAGGTCATAAAAATAGCATTACTGGGATGGTAATGAATACGATAGAATTCTTTTAATTGTTCATAAGAAAGATCTGGAATATCAGTGGGTTCCCCGCCACTGTTAAAGTGATAGGTTGTGGTGGGAAACAGGTATTTACTAACAGTCTGCCATAGTGCGCTGACGGTGGAGGACATAGCCCCTTTCATTTCATTATAAACCACGCCTTTAAACTGCAGTTCGGTACTGGCATCATCACGCTGTTCAAATTCCAGGCGGTGACCCTCCTGCCTGAAGTCCAGTTCATCCAGACGGGAAAAGAACACCGCATCAAGATAAACATCCATCAGATTATTAAAATCTTTAGTGTTCTGGCTGGCAAAGGGATAGGCTGTCCAGTCACTGCTGGTAAAGGCATTCATAAAAGTATTCAGTGAACGGCGGATCATCATAAAAAACGGATCCCGTACCGGGTAATTTTCACTGCCGCATAAAGCAGTATGTTCCAGAATATGCGCCACACCTGTGGAATCGGTCGGTATAGTTCTCAGGGCTACCAGAAAAACATTTTCATTATTATCGGCGGTAATATGATAGTGTAAAGCACCGGTAGCAGGATGTTCATACTGTTCAATAACAATGTCCAGTGACTCAATCCGTTCACTGCGGAGCCATTTAAAGGTTTTATAAGATTGGGGGGATTCACTGGAATGGGAAGATTCCTGAGTTTGTGCGACAGCAGACATCCAGACTGGGCTCCTTGAGATTTATTATTAAATTAAGTTTTAATAGTTAAGAATATAAAATACATTTGAATTAAGCTGTATATTGTAACATTATCCAGCTATTGCAAGATAATTTCCAAATTAAGGCTGTTTTTTAAA
>JBHNNM010000269.1:0-3819 GCA_048563625.1 Gammaproteobacteria bacterium
CCTACGGCCGGGCGTCCCCACAGCCAGTACAGTGTCAGCAAAATTATATATTTTTATATTACTCGAAGCGGTCACAATTTCGCACACGAAAGGAGCGTCTGAGCCAGTGAAATGACCATTAGCAAGAGATGTGACGTGCCCAGTTGCTTTTGGTTTGTAGTTGTCGCTGGTCGTGTGTGTGTGTGTGTGTGTGTGTGTGTTAGGGAGCCAGGTGTATGCTTTTGCTTTGAGGATGGAATAACAAATGTATAGTAAGCACTGTGTAAAATATGAAAATATTCGGTAATATCCAAGGAGGCGGTCGGAAATTCCTGGGATATTTTAAATGCCATTTTGAGTCACTTATATCATTTAAATCAACTTATAAAACAGCTTCATATCTAATGAATGAATCCAAAATTTGCAACAAAAGTGAGTTTTATTACAGTCTGTTAAAGGTGAGATTTCAGTATACGATCAATTGTTTTGCCGACATCAGCACTAAGGAAGCCCCAACGGTGTTACTCGGAAACTAGATCAAACGTCAATGGCGCATAAGCATACTGAAAGACAAATGTGATAAAACTCACTTTTCAGTCAGGCCTCGTGAGTTTTACACCCATCTCCAATAAATTCTGCATTGTGTGTTGTTATTATGTTTGTTCTGGTCTGCTTATGCAGATTTCTCTGGCAGATTATTCTGCTTACTTACACGAGTTACGATTTAGTTGCACACTTTGATCTATCCTTAGATCTATTTCTGGGTGATTTCTGAATTTCAAGTTCTCTAACAATGTACCACCTCTAAATCTGAACAAATTCAGTGAATATTGTATTAACAGTACACACTCGCTGCTGAAGTGCATGTAAACAGGGTGTAGTGTTTTTGTTGTTTACACTACCCTCCTGATATCAAATGTTCTAATGGACATTCCGCTTCACGCTGACACAACACAGAGCTGTCGATCTATCGAGATATCAGTTTATACGAGAAATTATCGACACCTCAGACCAAATCTGTCTGAGGCACACACAGAGAGAATGAGCGTGTGTGTGAGTGTGTTTTGGAAGCTTTGAGTGTTCAAATATTTTGTTAGAAGATATAACTGTAAGCAGCCGCGCGACTGGCCAAAAACCTAGGCCACTTGTTCAGCCAACGACGCAGTCTGTTGACCTCGTGGGTCAGCTTGATTCCAAGTGATGTTCTGACTGAAATACGAAAACTTTCTACAGTTTGGCTGTTCTTTTAAATTATAAATGCATAAATTATAAGTAAGGATTCTGAGCACATGTTGACATAAAAACTTGTATTCACAGTATTCTGTTGCGAAGATGGCCCGGCTCGTTTGAACATGAGCGCCATGGCGAACCTTGAGTGTGCATTTTCAATAGACCTGATACATTTTTGATTTTGTATGAATTTTTAAAGCTTCTGCAAACGATTTCCGTGACAGAGTTAAAGTTTAGTGCTCTTATTTGATTGAAAATGTAAACTGAAATCAATGTATTTAAAATCGACGAAGTACTTCCTGTCGTAGCTGTAAGAGTTATTGTTCTTGATTAGATTTACTTTCGTTTTCAGCTGCTAGTTTTTGACTTGTCCTGCACTAAGTCAATATAAAATCTCAATGAAATATTAACAGATATACTGATCCATACATAAAGTTAACCTTTCAGAGCAAGAATAGTAATTATTTACATAAAAAATAATGAGAAAACGTGTCTCCCAGTCCCATTCAAATTTTAGCAAACACTATATTTTAACCTCTTCCTCTGCCACTTTGTTTCGCAGTTGATGACAACTGTAGTATTCTCAAGGAAATCCTCACCCACACAGGGAAAGCAAGACGGCTGTTGCCAACATGGCAACAAGCCTCGTCTGCAGTTGTGTCATTTGAAGAAATCCTCCAAAGATCAGACTGGCATACCAAGACTATGTTGCAAAATACTACTGATATGTCTATGACCAATGCAATAACAGTAACTATAAGGCAAATACACAACTTTCTCTAACTCAAGACAGAATTTCATGAAAATAGGTTGAATAGCAGCTTGCAGACAACCAACAGCACAGCAAGACATGGAGTGTGGACTATGCCAAAGACCAGGCTTGCATACCCAAACTGTGTTGAAAAATACAGCTGTTCTGTCTATGAACAGTGCAAAGAAATTAGATGTAAGGCACAGTACACAGCTTCTTCTAGTTGATACAAAACATCTCATGAAGATAGGTTGAACAGTTAAGAGGTTATGTTCTGCTAAATATGGGGATAAAATGGCACGAATCTTGCCTTTTGAAAGAAATCTCTTTTCTCTGACTGTCAGTGCAAGCATGTTTACTGTTTGTTATCAGTAGGAATACATCTGAAACAAGGTTTATAAGCTGCTTTAATTCTTGTCAAAATTTCATGAAGATAGGCTGAATGGTTCTGATGTTATGTCTCACAGAATATGGGTATAAAATGCCATAAAACGAGTACTTTGTAATAAAAGTGCTAATTGCACATTTTGTCATTTTTGAAGAGATGCCAAGGCCGTATAAAGGGTATGACAGCCTTTAAAAAAAAAATTGGTTCAGTCCATAAAAAAACTGGTTCAGTCCATATGTACAGTAGGGAATGCTGAGTGATTTAGGAGACATAATGTGTTCAAATAGTTGTGTGACATACTGCCAAACATTGTCCATCATAACGATTGCAAAACCGTAACAACTTATACAAAGAAAAATAGCCACAATTTCCTTACTTTTATAGATAGAACGTTGATTTTTATTAAACAAATTTCTTCCTATTTTGTTATGTTCTATTAACTGCAGCAAAATGCATTCTTATCACATTTCATCACAATTTTGGCTGCCGGTACCTAATATTTGGTAGATTATCGAGAACAAAACAGCAGATTTGCCAGTGCTTGAACAGTGCCGATTCTGCCGTCGCCGGAAAGGTTTGTGGAGTTCAGCTCTGTTTATGCACTGAGATGGAATAAAGTCATAGACGTACATACTTTTGTTTCACACAGCCGAAGAACAAAAGCATGCCAATGCCACTGTCATCAAGAAAACACACTTGCGGGTTTCTGCACTGTATTCCCACGCTCGCTGGCTGCCGCAGCCACTTAAAGTGTGATAATGCATACGTAGGCCTACATGTTTTCGCTTATGGCAGTAGGCTACGCTATCCGCGTATTCAGTTTGCTGCTACATTTACTTGAATGCTAACATCAGACTTATATCATAAAACCATAAAATGAAGCAAATTACATTCATCAGACCCGAATGATCGTGCGTTTTACCTGGAACAAGTCTCTCCACAAGATTCGGCCTAAACAGTGCACAGTTTATATTGCCACGAAGGACTACAATTTCGTCAAAACACATTGGTGCAGATAATGCATCAACATTTTAAGTCTAACACAAGGTGGACCGTGTATAATCTAAAATGGATGATCAGCGTATGGCTCCTGGAACATGCAAGTGTCGGACATTCTCCGCAAGTTCATTGGCTGCGACAGATTCAAGGACATGTTAGGACATGATGGTCAAGGACATGATGGTCAAGGACATGATGGTCAAGTGTGTCGAGTTTTTGAGGCGACATGATTACCCAAGCCTAGACAGAGTAGTTTTCAGCCTAGAGCACCATTTTAATTTTGACATATGTTAATTGACATGATATAGGAAAGAATAACGCCGAAAGTGATGATATATACATTGTCAGCGTTCTGGCGGCAGTCAGGTCTGCTGGTAGTAGTGTCGGTGTGTATAAGAAATACAGACTCATTCATCTTGTGCGTTCATGCCAGACTTATAGCATCTGCTTTTGATCACACACACACACACAC
>JBHNNM010000270.1:0-3811 GCA_048563625.1 Gammaproteobacteria bacterium
CTTTTAAGAAGCGGCCGCAACGCTGCCGAATTTTTGTCAACTGTTTTTTCTTTTTTTTACATTTTTTCCTGTGTTACTGAATTATTTTGTTTACCTCGGAGTAACAGGGGCCGGGTGTCCCTTGATGAAGTTTCGACAGCAGGGATGCTGTCGAAAAGTCTCCATGGATGGATTCACGGCAGCTTCAGCAAGGGACACCCGGTTCCTGTTACGGGCTATCGGTTAACTGAGGTAATCAATGTTTTTTAAATGATTCTCCTTTTTGGGGGAGCTGAAACTCTAAACTTTAGGTTAATGATTAAGATTACAGATAATAGCATTTATCACTCATAACTGGGAGCACTCCTTGGGAGTGCGGGCATTCTGCCCGCGAATACCGATATTAAATACTATCATCAAGCAGAGATTTTACAGATGACTGAACAGACCATCCCGATTCCATTAACCGAACCATTAGCTAAAGCCCGGGACAAATTTACCCGGACCATTTCCGGTACGGTTCTGGAAAACATGCCGAAGCAGGAGTTGCAATACTGGCTTAAAGTTCTGGTCTGCAGCGATTATGTGGAACGCCAGCTGATTTATCACCTTGAAGCCATTGCGCAGCAATGGGCTGACGGTCTGTATCATCGTTCTGTTGAGGCGGATGAAATGGCGCAAATGCTGTCTCAATCCCTGCTGGCGGTTAATACGGAACAGGAGCTCTATAAGGTACTGCGCCAGTTTCGCAATCAGCAGATGGTGCGTATTACCTGGCGGGATATTAATGGCCTGGCGCCGTTAAATGAGGTTCTGTCTGAATTAACTGAACTGGCCAACTGTACTATTCGCCAGGCCTTGGACTGGCTGAACAGGAAACAGCAGCAGGAACAGGGTACTCCGCTGGACAGTGCAGGCCGGGTGATCCCCCTGGTGGTTATTGGTATGGGTAAGCTGGGTGCCTATGAACTGAATTTTTCTTCCGATGTAGACCTTATTTTTGCCTTTGCAGAGCATGGTCAGACGGTTAACGGACCGCGCAGCATCAGTCATAATGAATACTTTATCAAGCTGGGAGAGCGTTTAATCAAGGCGCTGGATCAGAAAACGGCCGATGGCTTTGTGTTCCGGGTGGATATGCGCCTGCGCCCCTTTGGTCAGAGCGGCCCGCTGGTGGTGACCTATGGTGCCCTGGAAGAATATTACACCACCCACGGCCGGGAATGGGAGCGTTATGCCCTGATTAAGGCCAGAATGATCACGGGCGAGGAAGCGGACCGGCAGTATCTGCGTACTTTGTTAATTCCCTTTGTTTACCGGCGCTATATTGATTTTTCTGTATTTGAGTCTCTGCGTGAAATGAAGTCCATGATTGCTCATGAAGTCAAACAGAAAAAGAAAGAACATAATGTCAAACTGGGCGCCGGCGGTATCCGGGAAATTGAGTTTCTGGCTCAGGCCTTTCAGTTACTGCGCGGTGGTCGTGATGAGCGTCTGCAGGAACGGCAGGTTCAGAAAGTACTGGCTTATCTGGGTGAACAGAACTTGCTGCCGGAATTTGTGGTGAATGAATTACTGGAAGCCTATGATTTTCTGCGCCGTACCGAACATCGTATCCAGCAGATAAATGATCAGCAGACCCATAACCTGCCGGATACGGATTATCCCCGTGCCCGTATTGCCTGGGGTATGGTCTATGCCGACTGGGACAGTTTTGCTCAGGATCTGAATGTTATCCGTAATACGGTACAAAGTCATTTTGAACAATTGTTCCAGGCGCCGCAGGCCGATGACGGCAAAAATATTGATGATGAAGTACAGGGGATCTGGCAGGCCGGTTTAAGTGATGAATGTTCTGCTGCCATTTTAGACGAACTGGGCTATAGCGATGGCCAGGAAATTGTTCGTCTGTTAGCCAGTTTCCGGGGTTCCAGTCTGTATAAAAAAATGTCCAAAGAGGGCACCAGCCGACTGGATCGACTGATGCCGTTGGTATTAAAGGCAGTGGCTCAGGTGGAAAACAGTGAAACCACCTTTAAACGCATAATGGAGGTGATTGAGAGTATCTGCCGCCGCTCAGTGTATATGTCATTACTGGTGGAAAACCCGCTGGGGCTGTCACAACTGGTCAAACTCTGTTCCGGCAGCTCCTAGATCACTCGCCTGCTCAGTCGTCATCCGGCCTTATTTGACGAACTGCTGGATCCCAGAATTCTTTATGCCCCCTTAAACCGTGAGCACTTATTTGCTGAACTGGAGCAGAAAATGCAGGCTGTTCCACTGGACAATCTGGAAAGCGAATGGATGTGCTGCGTTATTTCAAGCAAAGCCATGTGCTCAGAGTGGCGGCAGCCGATGTTGCCAGTTCAATACCTTTAATGAAAGCAAGTGATTACTTAACCTAGATTGCAGAAGTGATCCTGCATTTTGTACTGCAGACCGCCTAGCATGATATGGTCAGCCGCGGTTAAAGGATCCTGAGAAGGCATGTACTGATCAGCCTCCGCAATTTGCTGCCGGGTTTATTATGCTGGGCTTTGGTAAACTGGGCGGTATAGAGCTGGGCTATAGCTCTGATCTGGATATGGTTTTCCTGTTTTCTGATGCCTATAACGGCGGTCATACCAATGCTGAAGCAGAAAATTCAAGGGAGGTAGATAATCTGCAGTTTTTCTCCCGCCTGTCCCTTAGAATTATGCATATTTTACAGACCCAGACCCCGGCTGGCACCTTATACGAAGCCGATATGCGCCTCAGACCCAATGGTAATTCCGGTTTAATTGTTAATAGTTTTAAGGCATTCAGGGAATACGAGCTGGAAAAAGCCTGGACCTGGGAACACCAGGCTCTGGTTCGGGCCCGTTTTGTTGGCGGGGATGAACGGCTGGAGGAAGATTATCGTACCATCCGTCAGGAAATTTTAAGTATTAAACGGGATCCGGAAACCCTGAAACAGGAAGTACGGGATATGCGCAAAAAAATTCGCGAGGCGCTGGTCAAAAAGAAAACCGGAATGTTTGATATCAAACAGGGCTTTGGCAGCATTGCCGATATTGAATTTATGGTCCGGTATCTGGTATTAAAAAATGCGGCTCAGCACCCGCAGTTACTGACCTGGACGGATAATATTCGTATCCTGGAAACCCTGGCTGAAACCGGTATTTTAAGCCAGCTAGCAGTGGATGACCTAAGCCAGTGCTACCGCCAGTTCCGCGCCCGCCTGCACCAGCTCAGCCTGCAGGAAGTCTCCGGCGTGGTAGCAGAAGAAGAATTTGCACAGCAGCGCAGAAAAGTTCAGCAGTACTGGAAAGAGATTATGGAGTAAACTATTTACCCAGTTTGCACCAGCCAGTCCCCGCTCCCTCTGGGAGAGGGTTAGGGTGAGGGAACAACATAATATACACATTCACTTTTGCATAATGGACTATTCAAATATGAATCAAACAAGCAAAGCCAGAAAATTAAGAAACAACCAAACAGATGCAGAAAAACGTTTATGGTCTTGTTTAAGAAATCGACAATTACATGGTTATAAGTTTCGCAGGCAATATCCGGTAGGTCCCTATATTGTTGATTTTATCTGTTTAAATAAGGGCTTAATAATAGAACTGGATGGCGGTCAGCATTTGGAACAGGAAGCTTATGATGCACGTAGGACTTTATTTTTAAATCAGAAAAAGTTTAAGGTTATTCGATTCTGGAATAATGAAATGACAGTGTAAATTAAACTGTGTATCCGCTCTTATTTAAATATAAGGAGCCAACTGCTCCTCAAACTCGATTATAAATCGATACATTGCTGCTTTCCAATTTCTGATGGGCATTGTCCATT
>JBHNNM010000271.1:0-3805 GCA_048563625.1 Gammaproteobacteria bacterium
GCCCACTCTGCTTCATTTAATACTTTACTCATGATACCAATTTCCTGTATGGTTTTGATATCTGATCCATGAACCCCAAATAAGTTCCCCTGCTTGGTAAAAAGATGTGGCCAAGATACAGTTCTAAAGAAGGGGGAAGTTAAAAGCTTAATAAACGGATGGAAACTAATTTAAAACAAGGCAGCCATTATCACCTTTAAAGCCCAGTTCTTTACAGGCGGAGATGATTTCTTCCTGCGGATTGTTGCAGTGCAATATGGTCTTGAAACAACCATATTCTTCTGCCAGATCGGTAGCATATTTTAATAAGGCAAAAGCGGTTTCCTGATCAGAGTCCTGGATAATAAGATCGGTAATAAGAGCACTGCTGCTGCCTTCATGGCTCATCTGCATAATAATGACCAGGGTCAGCATGCCGATCAGGTTCTGTTCAGAAATGGCAACAATCTGAAAATAATTACTGTCTTCAAGAATGGACTGATAAATAGTATTGGCATCATGTCCCTGCAGAGCATGCCCGTTATCGGCTTCGGGACGGTTAAGCAAAGTCAGTATGCCATCCAGATCTTCATGGTTTGCCTTTCTTACAATAATATTTTCAGCCATAAAATTTCAGAGTCCTTCTTTCCAGACAAGTGTCTTTTCAGGTGCGCTGTGGCCGAGGTTTCTGGCCAGGTGGAAAGTCAGTTGTTGTTGCACCAGTTGAGGGTTTACCTTTTCAATATAGTCACAAAGCTGAACGACTTCAAGATTTTTATAACCGCAGGGGTTGATCTGTTTAAAGGGGCTTAAATTCATATTCAGGTTAAGACTCAGTCCATGAAAACTGGAGCCTTTTTTAATGCGCAGACCCAGTGCTGCGATTTTGGCCTCGTTTATATAAACACCGGGAGCCTCCCTGCGGGCACTGGCCTGTAGATCATATTCAGCCAGGGTATCAATAATGCTCTGTTCAATCTGGCTGACCAGGTGGCGTACACCCATCCCCCGGCGCTTAATATTAATTAGCAGATAAGCAATTAACTGGCCGGGACCGTGATAGGTCACCTGACCACCGCGGTCAATGGGGATAACCGGAATCTCTGATGAAGACAGAATATGTTCTTTCTTACCGTTACGTCCTAGGGTAAATACCGGCAGATGTTCCAGCAGCCAGATTTCATCAGGGGTATCTGCATCGCGTTGTTCAGTAAAATCCAGCATGGCCTGCCAGATGGGCTCATAAGCCTGCAGTCCCAGGGTGCGGACTATTATAGTCCCAGGTTCTGAAATATGTGGTTCAGGCAAGGATTAAAGAGCCATTTTGGTATGTTCATAAGCATTAAGCTCATGGTACAGGTTATCCAGCTGTTCACGGCTGGTGGCGGTAAAGGTTACTGTAACTGCCAGGTATTTGCCATTGCGGCTGGGCCGTGTTTTGACATTGGCCGGATCGACATTATCTACATGTTTCTGACAGACAGAAAGGACATAATCAGCATAATTATCAATATCTTCACCCATTACCTTAAGTGAAAATTCACAAGGGAAATGAAGCAGGTGATCCTCGTCAATACTTTCATCATCGGGTTGCAGCGGTTTGTCACTCATAGTTACCTCAGTAATGGCTCAATGATCAGTTTATGAATCCGGCAGAGGGTGACCGCTGCGCAGATGCTGTTTATAGTCCTGGTAGGAACGGTACATTTCCTGCCAGAGAGGAGCGTGGCGGCCCCGGCCAATGATTTTATCATTAAGCCGGGTGACCGGTAAAACCTCTTTGGTGGAACTGGTCAGCCAGATTTCATCGGCCTGCAGGAGTTCGGAGTCGCTGATGGGCTGTTCCTTCAGGCAGATATTTTTATTACGGGCTATTTGCACCACCAGATCCCGGGTGACACCCGGTAATAACATGGGGCTTTTGGGTGGAGTAATAATACACTGCTGCTGAACTATAAAAATATTACTGGCAGCACCTTCTGTGGCATGGCCGTTACGAACCAGAATGGCTTCATCAGCCCCCTGATCCTGGGCTTGCTGGCGTAATAAAACATTGGGCAGTAAAGAGATGGACTTAATATGACAGTTCAGCCAGCGGTTATCCGGCAGGGTAACGGCCTTTACACCCTGTTTCACTTTTTCCTCAGAAACGGTTTTCAGCTCAGAAGTCATAATGACCACAGTAGGCTGTGACTGTTCAGGAAAACGGTGATCCCGTGGGGCTACCCCCCGGGTAACCTGTAGATATACGGACTGATCATCCAGTTGATTGCGTTCAATAACGTTAGCAATGGCTGTCTGCCATTGCTCCAGTGTTAATGGGTTGTTAATGCGAATTTCTGACAGGTTGTTAGCCAGCGCTGCAGGTGGTGCTTAAGGCGAAAGGGATGGCCGCCATAGGCGGGAATAACTTCATAAATACCGTCACCAAAAATAAAGCCCCGATCCAGTATGGAAATATGAGCCTCACTAAGCGCCACATAGTTACCATTTAAATAAACCACGGGTTCAGACAAGGCACCTTACTCCAGCATCATTAAAGCACTGTCTTTGGCCTGCTGCCAGAGGCTGCCTTCGGGAATATCTTCCAGGGCAATCAATGGGGAGCTGGCCAGTACCTTGCCGTCCAGTGTTATTTTAACTGAACCCAGTTTCTGACCTTTACTTACTGGTGCTTCCAGAGGTGTATTCATGGTCATGGCTGGTTTCAGATTTTTATACTGTCCGCGCGGTATGGTAACGGCGATATCATTGGCTACGCCTACGGCCAGTTGTTCTTTACTGCCCTTGTAGATACGGATTTTTTTGAGGGTTTTCTGAGCAGGATAAATAATATGGGATTCATAAAAACGGAACCCGAAATTAAGCAGTTTCTGAGTTTCCTGGGCCCGGGCATTGGCACTGCTGGTACCCAGTACCACGGAGATTAGACGCATATTATTACGTTTGGCTGAGGCCAGCAAACAATAACCGGCTTCTTCCGTATGACCGGTTTTCATGCCGTCCACGCTTTTATCCCGCCATAACAGGGTATTACGGTTGGACTGCTTGATTTTATTGTAGGTGAAATCTTTGGTGGAATACCATTTGTAGTATTGAGGAAATCGTTTTATCAAAGCCCGGGCCAGAATAGCCAGATCTCTGGCGGTGGTTTTATGGGTCTTGTCAGGCAGACCGGTACTATTCACAAAATTAGTATTCTTCATCCCCAGTTCCTGGGCATGCTGGTTCATCAGAGCCGCAAAGGTGTCCTCACTGCCGGCAATATGTTCTGCCAGGGCCACAGAGGCATCATTGCCGGACTGAATAATCATGCCCTGCAGCAGATCTTCCACAGATACCTTGCTGTTAACATTAATAAACATCCGGGAGCCAGGGGTTTTCCAAGCTTTTTTGCTGATGGTAACCAGGTCGTCCAGTTTGATATTGCCTTCTTCCAGTTCGGAAAAAACCACAAAAGCCGTCATGACCTTGGTAATACTGGCTGGAGCTACAGGCATATCGGGATTTTTCTGGGCAATAACTTTGCCGCTGTTGTAGTCCATTAGAATATAGGACTTAGCGGCAATATCCGGTGCCTTGGGAGTGATTTTCGGAGCAGCCTGCAGAGTATTAATGGTAAACAGGGAACACAGTAACAGGGTAAAAAAGTAAGTAAGAATCCGTTTCATAAATTTGCAGCTCAATTATTCAGGTTAATGATTAAAATGTCATTAAGAGGTCGTTCTGGAACATGCATATTAACTATAACAGGCCTGTTTTGTAGTGAGTTGGAATTTTAACTTAAAAACCGTCAAATTAGAAAAACAATTACTCAATTCTAAAT
>JBHNNM010000272.1:0-3805 GCA_048563625.1 Gammaproteobacteria bacterium
TAAGATAGTTCTTGGCATGGTAAGTGTTCTTGTATGTTGATTTTTCACAAAACCATTATACTTGTTTAACAAATACCATGCTGCCTATTTTTTAACCACAAAAGATCAACAGCCCCTAGTTTTAATAAAGTCGAAATGTCCGTTATTTGTACCTTTTTCCCATTATATAAAAATAATGTATTGAACACGTTTCAACCCAAAATCCGGGCAATCAATTCATCTTGCCCGTAACCAATATCCCCTGACATATCGATACACTCAATAATGCAATGCTAAAAACTGTAAAAAATATCTCTAAGATTGTATAAGTCTATCTTGGTGGACAGGGTAAATATGAGTTGTAGTAGTTAATTGATTGTTCTGCTATTGGCAGAGTCCAGATCAGAGGCTACTTCGACCATTTCGGATACTTCCAGTGTTCCGTTAATTTCCAGAAAAGGACATGACTGTGCTGTTTTTAGGGCTTCCTGCATGGAGTTAAACTGAATAATGCTCAATCCGGAAATGTTTGACATGGTACCGGGTTCGGCTCTGCCATCAGAATGAATAGTATGCGTGTCCTTAAACGGTATGGCCGGATTAATTACAGCATCACCCAGAGATTGAAGCCATTCCTGATATTTCTGAAAATGTTGCTGGCTTTCTGCAGGGCTTTCTGAAAATTTTCCTCCCAGATAAACAAAGATATATTTTCGCATCATTTTAAGGACTCCTGGTGATTTAAATATTATAAAACTTTACTTTAAGCGCAATCTGCGCCATTTTACAGGGCAAGTCAATTACAGACAATAAATGAAAAATCTACTGCCTCTGATATGGAAATTACAGCCGTTTGTACTGAGCCCGGTCAGGAATAATATTGCGGATACCTCCACCCGGATTAGGTACATCACCTTTATAACGGGGTATTACAATAATATGTAAGTGGTCGATACTCCGGCCGGCTTCTCGTCCGTCATTATTTCCTAAGGTATAGGCATCGGGCTGATTGCCCAGAAATGGAAGTTTCAGAACGGTTTCAATATGAGTCTTCGGGCGGCCTTTAAGGTAATCCCTCTCAAGCATTTCCTCGTAGAGAGCCTTCATATCCGTTGCTTCAATAACTTTTTTAACACTGTATAGTGCTTCAAAATAATCATCATGCTCAGCCTGATTTAAGCTAAAAATTGAGGCCACATGTCTTTTGGGTATCACCAGCGCATGACCGGGATTGACCGGATTGGTATCAAAAATACTGATAAATGACTGATTCTCGTATATAAAAGGATCTGCTTCACCATTAACAACGGTGCAAAAATAACAACTTTTCTCTGAATTAGATGAACTCATTCTGACTTCTTTCTGCTTTCTTTATGTTTAACTCAATTAATTAAAACTGAGGCTTCATATCTGGATCTGATGTAGACAATACAGAGTCTATCTGCATCATTGCATTTATTTTTACCAGAATATCTTCTATGGACGACAGTCCTTCGATGGTATCTAGGGTATTATCCTTAATGACATAATGTATCGTGATATCCAGTCTTTGGGTACTTTCATCAAAGCTGGGTTCAATATCGACATTACCGCCTGAAGCATGAAACGCATCCAATATGTTTTTAAGATGGCTGGTTGGTTTTAACCTTAAAAACTCTGCATACACATCTGCCAGCTCCAGATCAGTAACATTATGCTTTGCTTTCAATTCCTTAAAGTGAACATCCGTTAAAGTCGGGTATATCTGATGATCTTTATTCTGGTATTTCTTGCCCAGTTCAAAGGCCATATTGTCCAGGTATGCATTTCCCATGTCCACAACAAGGGCTTCATGTTTTTCTAAAAGTTCTTGGTCCATTATTTATATCCGGTTTAAATCAGGTAAAATCTATTAACTGTTTTTGATTTAGTTCATTAATACATTTGAGAACATTTACTCATGCTGAAACGGTTTATTAGACATCAGGGTGATTAAATAAGGCGCATAAGTTAAAACAGCTCCCTGGGCAGCACCCAGTTGATGAAATGACGTGAGCAGTTGTTTCTGGCTGGATTCATTCCATGGATCATCATTAAAAACCTTCAGTGCCTCAATTAAAGGTGTAATCTCTTCTCCTCCAACATATTGCTCCAGCATCTGAATGAACTCATCAATCATTTTTGCATTATAGTTCTCTGCAAGATTTTTAAGGCGCTCTTGTTCAGAGTCTTCAAACTCAAGCGGTTCTTCTGATACATTCCCGTTCAGTACTTTAGCAGCGGAAGCCTGCTTCACCCCGATAAAGGCGTCATATTCACTTTCTGCCCGCTGCTTTAACAGAGCGATAAAAGCATTGAATGCCATTTCATTGGGCTTGTTTAAATGAAATGACAGCAGGATACTGCGGTTTACGCGGCTGTGAAATTCCAGTTTCGAACCATTAACAATATACTCGGGATCCAGTATGGACAGTATTACACTGAAACTTTCTTCTTTAAAACGTGTTTTAATTCGAACATTTACAGCATCATCAACAAGTTCAAACTCCTGAGAACCTTTAAAAAGCTGTTTTTGTATCAGTTTTGTGCTCATATCTGTGTCTTTTTTACTGGTTTGATTACATTATTCATAAATGTTTTAGCCAGCCCTTAATTTTGGAGTGCCTATTTTAGGTTATGTCTGTTTTTAAGACAATGCTTTCAGCAGGCCCTTCAATATTATCAATCACTGAACGGCTCTTATTACGAGGATTATTATTTCCACAGACCAGTTCAAAACGCCCCCTGCGTTGTAACATCCAGTCCTGCTTGTAACGTTCATTACCTGTCAGGAAGTCAATTTCATCAACCTTATCCGTATCAATCACATATTCCATCAGGAACCGGGTAAGAATTGAACCGGGTGAATAGTGTTTCCAGGCTTCATCATAGGCTAACCTGAAAATACTGGCTTTCCCGTGTACCACAAACCACAGCTGTGCCGCAGCAGGCTGGTTTTTAATATAGAGTACCGCCAGCCTTAACCAGCCCTGCCTGGCAAACTGTTTCACCAGCCCTTCCAGCAGAGCAACATATTGTTCATGGGCTTTCCAGCTGGCCTTATAGACGGCATGATAATCAGCTATTGTCTGCTCAATATCCTGATCGATAAAAAGCCTTATTTCAAACCCCTGTTCACGTTCAAGCTTACGCTGCTTTCGGGCTATCGTACTGCGTACTTTGCCGGAACGTTCAGCCATATACTGTGCAAAATTTTTTCCCTGAACAGCATAAGACCAGTTAAAAAAACGAAAGCCGCTAAAACAGGACATGCCTTGGGCTTCCAGAGCCTGTTGTAAGCCAGTTATCCTGTCATCATTCTCATCAAATGGCTTGAGACTCAAAGAGCACCATGAGAATTGGCTTAATCCTCTAAATAACTGTTCCAAAATGGTGTCCATATAAATGGAACTTAAGCTTTGTTTATCGATCAAAGAAATTAACCAAAAAAACTTGATCAAACAAAGCTTAAATATGAATAATATTATAACGGAACTGAGCCGTCCTGTACGCCGACGGTTAAAAAGAGTCGTACAATTTAACAAAGATGGTAACTACAGAAAACGGGCTAAAGCCATTTTACTCCTGAATGAGGGTTACAGCAGAAAACAGGTTTCCCAATTACTGAGTGCCAGCCGGACAAGCATCAGAAAATGGGTACAACGCTTTGAACAATTTGCTGAATCAGCCCTGGTTCCGGAAAACCGGGGCAGAACACCCTATAGTATCAATGAAGCCATTTGTACCCGATTGCTGGAGTTGGTTCAGAAACAACGAAAAGAATTTGGATGGTTTAACTCAAGATGGA
>JBHNNM010000273.1:0-3803 GCA_048563625.1 Gammaproteobacteria bacterium
TTTTTTTGATAATGTGGTACTTTTCATTTGAAGCCTTTTTGTTGATGAATAATTGCCTGAATAACAACTATTTGATCATCAAATTGGCTTCATTTCAATTCCTAAAGATCATACCTATGAGGATCAGCTATTTAGAGGCTAACAACCAATCTCACCAGAAGCAAAGGAGAGTAGCTGAATTGCCGTCTGTGTTGATTGCCACATTAGAGCATTTTTTATGCCTGCTTTTGTCTTACAAACTCTGTGAATTGAGACACATTCATAAGCCATGATTTTTGCGTTTCTGAATATGTTTCATGTAATTCTTCTGGTAAAATGAGTTGTAATTTTTTTGTTTGCATTTCATTAGTTTGGTTTTCGCTGATAGCAGCCTCAAGCGTCAGCAAATGCTTTCGCTCAATTCTGTCAGCTTCTGCAAGAACCTGCCTCCACCTATCCTTGCATGATGACTTTACCCCAAGCATCGTAAGATTCAGAGAGTTATATTCCGGATTTCTATATTCTTCTATTCCAGGAAAAATAAAGTCCGGCTTTGACTTGTTTTCTGTTTTAGGAGTTCTTGTGTATCGGAGGCCACACTCTTTGAATAAAATTTCAAGGTGATTTTCGAGTGCGAGACCTGCGCGGCTTTTCCTTCGATTCTGCACCGACAAGGAAAAGGATATAAACCCATCCACATCGCCATCAAAACCTTGGGACAAACGCTCTCCAATCAAATATTTCTCCAATGTTCGGAAAAGGATTTCCTCTCTTTCCATCCAAGCCATCAAGGCGGTGTCCTGACCATCTTGTGGATTTACATCAGGTAGTGTTGAGCGAGCAAAAGAAGAAAATTCCCTGGTTGTTGGAAATGTTCCATTGAATTTTTCAAGTATTTTATCAAGCCATGTTTCTTCTGTTACCTGAATGGCTATGCCGATACTTTCAAGTATAAACCTTGATGCAAACTCTATTCGATCCTGTTCAGTTTCTAATTCTTCACGAACTGAAAAACCGGGGTGAGATAAATCTGTAAATCCAAACAACCAAAGTATCTGTTTTGCGATAGTGGTTTCTGCCTCTGCCACAATTGCCAATAGTGTATCATCAGGACGTTTGGCAATAACTAGAATATCTCCAGCATTAGCACACTGAGATACCTGGTTGGTTGGAAAATACAGGCGATACTCATATCGCATTATCCCACGTTCTATCCTAGCTTTTTGTCTTGCGTCATACCATGTTAAAAATCCATCTTCGATAATTGGTTCATCATCATGATCGGTCAGGTACATAAATGTTGCTGGGTATCGAACTTTTCCATCAGGCTCTCCAAGGATGTTTCGCAGTCCTGCAACACCATTAAACTCATGCTGATTTGAAGTTAAAACATCAGCTTCAACAGCACTTAAATTTTTTACAGCCACTCCTTTAAAATATTGTGATAAATAACCTTTCTTCACTCTGAGATCTCCAGAAATTCATTTTCACCAGTCAGCCATGTGGTAATTTTATAAATTACTTCCGACAGATTTTTATTTTTTCCTTTTAGCTCACATTCCCAAACCACACATACACGCCAATCAAGCCTGGAAAGCCTGTTTAATGCCAACTTGTCATTTTCATGGTTTTTATTTATTTTTTTTTGCCAGAATTCCGGTCTGGTTTTAGGCCATTTAAACAACCGGCACTCATGCTTATGCCAAAAGCACCCATTTATAAAAATAACAGCATTATACTTCTTTAAAACAAGATCTGGTTTTCCTGGTAGTGTTTTGTCATGAAGCCTGAAACGGAATCCAGATTTATGAAGTCCACTTCGTATAACCATTTCTGGTTTCGTGTCTTTTCCTCGAATACCTGACATCATACGACTGCGTGTAACTTTATCGACAACATCGGTCATAGGCCAAGCGATTCCTGTTTTACTTTTCCCCCTTCTTTTTCTTTCAACATCATCACATGAGGCACTATAATACGGGCAACTTCTTTCATGACAGGCATGATAACGCTGTTCCCGAATTGTCTGTAAGCTTGGGTGTCACTAACCGGAATTATAAAGCTGTCCGGAAACCCCATAAGTCTGGCACACTCCCTTGGGGTTAGTCGCCGGGGGCGTTTTCTTTTGCCTTGCGATACGAGAATTTCTGAGCCATCCTTGTAATAACGAGCAGACAGAGTTCTCGCAATGTCATTATCACTAACCAGTCCAAACCCAAATCCATTACCGGCTTTCCTGTGTTTTTCAGCATAAGCTTGTAAATATGCCCACAATTTTGGTGTCAGCGTGTATTTGCTGTTGACCTTTGCTCCTGATCCAATGGTAAATGGTTCTTCAGGTTGTTCACTGCCATCTTGTGGGTGGAGAATGGACGACAATCGCATTTCTCCTTTCTTCGGCAACTGCAAAGCATCCCATGAAAAATCCGTACTCCCCTTGAAACCGACAATGAGAATGCGTTCTCTGTGTTGGGGGACAAAATGCTGACCGTCAATAACCTTGTAGTGCACTTCGTATCCAAGTTCGTCACGAAGAGTCTGAATAATTACCTTGAAGGTATTGCCCTTATCGTGGGACAACAAATTTTTAACATTTTCAAGCAAAAAAGCTTTGGGTTGTTTTTCAGCAATGATTCTTGCCACATCAAAAAAGAGTGTTCCTTGGGTAGTACATTCAAACCCATGTGGCCGTCCCAAAGCATTTTTTTTGGAAACACCTGCTATGCTGAATGGTTGACAAGGAAAACCAGCCAATAAAATTTCATGATCAGGAATGTCTTTTTCATCGACTTCAGTAATATCGCCGATAAATACATGATCTTGTGTTTGGGGAAAGTTGGCTAGATAGGTTTTTTGGGCAAACTTGTTCCATTCGCTGGTAAAGACGCACCTTACCCCATGTGCCTCAAATCCCATTCTAATGCCACCTATTCCAGCAAACAGGTCAATAAAGCGTAATCTATCGCCTTTTCCGGAATCTTCAACCAGTGGGAGGATTCTTTGTCTGATTGCATCCGAAAGATAAGATGGTGGATCGGTTTCGCGGACTTCCCAACGGCGGACTGTTCTGACATCAACTTCAAGAATTTCAGCTAGTTGCTTCTGCGTGTAGCGATGTCGGGCTGTTCTCAGCAACTCCAATGGGTGGGTTTGGTACATAATTCACGGTTCCTCAACAAGGGATTGTTTGAGGTCATTATGTCCGTTTTTTATCCCTGCTGCAATATTTTTATGACTCACTTTGCATCTGTGTTGCTCTAACGAAGCACAGCTTGGTTTGCGTGAACAAGCACTTTGTGTAGACCCGACATGGTGTTGTGGTCTAATAGTGTTGTGGTCCAGGGCAATCGCACTTAATTTGGTTGCCCTAAAATTTTAAGCATATATTTGGTTATCCCAACCTGCTTTTAATCGTTTTGTTTTAATTCCCAGTTTAGCTGATTTTTCAGCTTTAACCAGATTCAAGGCCATATGCCTGAGTATCGACATATTAGCTGCGCTATGACCTTTACGAATACGGCATCTGTCCTCATCAAAAGCAACATCTAAAACCCAGTGAAGGTTATTTTCAACTTGCCAGTGTGCCCGTATGGCTTTTGCCAGTTTAGTCCTGTCATTACCTTTCAGGCTGCTAATAAAATACCGGGTTTCTTCACAGATAATACCATCCACTTCTCTGCTTGCTTTTACCGCAATAATACTTTTAACTAAAGTTTAGAGTTTCAGCTCCCCCAAAAAAGGAGAATCATTTAAAAAACATTGATTACCTCAGTTAACCGATAGCCCGTAACAGGAACCGGGTGTCCTTGCTGAAGCCGCCGTGA
>JBHNNM010000274.1:0-3781 GCA_048563625.1 Gammaproteobacteria bacterium
ATAGGCAGAAAACCGTTCTTTTTCCTCAAATATTCCGGAATTACTTTTGATAGGAGTAATGCTATTACAGGCTTTGCAACGTATCCCTGGAATATCTTTAGCTAGACCCGTAATAACATAACATAATTAGGATCTCTGGATTTAACTTGATCTTTGTCTGAATATTTATTATCTTTAATATTAAATGTTGTTGGGACACCAAAATTATCGCATTTTGGATTTTTGCAGCAGTTGACTTGAATTCCTTCAAACTCTTCCGGTATTCTAATTTTATCTTTCTGGCAAGATATCTTGCTCATAAAAAACACCCTACAATACAGTAACTTCTTATATTATAGGATGTTTTTACTAAATTATACTATTTTTGCACAAATTAGCTGAACGCCTTGGGACAAGCCGGCCTTTTTTATGAAGTAATACTAAGTTTACTTCTGTGCTTCTTTACGGGCTTTGGTTTCCTTAATCACTTCTTCAGCCACGTTCTTAGGACATGGGCTGTAGTGTGAGAATTCCATGGAGAACTGGCCACGACCGGAAGTCATGGTACGCAGATCACCAATATAACCAAACATTTCACTCAGTGGTGCGTCCGCTTTAATACGTACGCCAGTAGGTGTTGATTCCTGAGCCTTGATCATACCACGACGACGGTTCAGATCACCAATACAGTCACCGACATGTTCTTCAGGCGTAAATACGTCAACCTTCATAATCGGTTCTAACAGCTGAGGACCACATTTTGGCATGGTCTGGCGGTAAGCACCGTTTGCAGCCAGTTCAAAGGCCATGGCGGAGGAGTCAACTGCGTGGTAGGCACCGTCCATCAGTTCAATATGCACGTCAACTACAGGGAAACCTGCCAGAACACCTTCTTCCATCATTCTGCCAAAGGCTTTCTCAATAGCGCCCCAGTATTCGCTTGGGACATTACCACCGGTCACGGTGGACTCAAATGTGTAGCCGCTATTAGGCTCACCGGGCTCAATACGGTAGTCGATACGACCGAACTGACCGGAACCACCGGACTGCTTCTTGTGAGTATAAGTATCTTCAATCGCCTTGGTAATGGATTCACGATAGGCCACCTGAGGTTTGCCCACTTCAACATCCACACCATGAGTACGCTTAAGAATATCAATTTTAATATCCAGGTGCAGTTCACCCATACCTTTAAGGATGGTTTCACCACTGTCTTCATCGGTTTCTACATGGAAAGAAGGATCTTCCTTAACCATCTTGTTCAGTGCCACACCCATTTTCTCGGAACCGCCCTTATCCTTAGGACTAATGGCAATAGAGATAACCGGCTTAGGAAACACCATGGGTTCCAGAGTAGCCGGATTTTTAGGATCACATAAAGTATGACCCGTCTGGGTATTTTTCAGACCAACAAAAGCAACAATATCACCGGCTTCACAGGAATCCAGTTCTTCACGGGAGTCAGCATGCATTTCTACAATACGGCCGATACGTTCCGTTTTACCGGTAAAAGTGTTTAACAGGGTCATACCCTTTTCCACACGACCGGAGTAAATACGGGTAAAGGTCAGTGCGCCAAAACGGTCATCCATAATTTTGAATGCCAGAGCACGTACGGGACGTTCTGGATCAACAATGGCATATTCGCCAGTTTCGTTACCTTCCAGATCCACTTCCGGCTGAGGAGGAACTTCAGTCGGATTAGGCAAATAATCTACTACCGCATTCAGAACCGGCTGAATACCTTTGTTCTTAAATGCAGAACCACATAAAGTCGGGAAGAAGTCCAAGGCAATGGTACCTTTACGAATACATTTCTTAATGTCTTCAATGGATGGCTCTTCACCTTCCAGGTAAGCTTCCATCAGGTCGTCGTCCTGCTCCAGAGCCGTTTCAATCATCTGCTCGCGGTATTCTTCTACCTTGTCAACCATATCGGCAGGAACATCCTGAATTTCATACTTGCTTGGGTCACCGGAATCATCCCATACCCAGGCTTTGCGGGTCAGCACATCAACCACACCGCTGAATTCATCTTCGATACCGATAGGCAGGGTCATAACCAGAGGATTGGCCTGCAGGACGTTTTCTACCTGATCCACAACACGGTAGAAATCGGCACCCAGACGATCCAGTTTGTTAACAAAAATCACACGGGCTACTTTGGATTCGTTAGCATAACGCCAGTTAGTTTCAGACTGAGGCTCAACACCGCCGGATCCACAGAACACACCCACACCACCGTCCAGAACTTTCAGGGAACGATACACTTCAATAGTGAAGTCAACGTGTCCGGGGGTGTCAATAATATTCAGACGGTGACCGTCCCACTCACAGGAAGTTGCTGCAGACTGAATGGTAATACCACGCTCCTGCTCCTGTTCCATAAAGTCAGTGGTCGCTTCACCATCGTGTACTTCACCAATCTTGTGGGTCTTACCCGTGAGATTCAAAATACGTTCAGTGGTGGTGGTTTTACCGGCATCCACGTGTGCAAAGATGCCTATGTTACGGTATTTGCTTAAATCAGCCATAATAATACTCTGGTTACACTAAATTGTTAGTAATAATAGTTAGTTAAAAGTTAGTTAAAAATAAAAATACATTACGCGTCTCACTGGCCAAGCCTGAAACACCTTTCCGACAGTAAAAAAGTACCCGCACTAATAAAAATATCTATTAGCGTCTAAGGCTTTGATATACTAACGGAAAATCGCTTCAGCAGACGCAGAGTACCGTTTTACCTTAAAGAAGCTCAAGTGGATTTAAAGAAGTGAATAATACTTGCTTTAAATAGACTCAGGGCTGCAAAATATCTGGCCAAATGCTGATATGCGTAGAAAATTACCGCGATTGTAGTGATTTTGCGCCCAAAGTTCAACCAAAATAATTGTATTTCAGTAAAAATAAGCAAAAATCACCTGAATTTGCAGCAATTTACAGCGTTGACCTCCGTCAATGGCCCTCAAGGCATCTGGGAGTATAGTAAAGGTACAAAGAAATGGAATAGAACATCTTATAGGGAAAGTATTTCATGTTCTGGGGCTGTGCCGGTGAAAAAGTGTTTAGCGCTATTATTTATGGCAATGCTTTGCGCCGCTGGCGTCAGTATTGCCAGCTCCGAGTATGACTGGGTTATGGTCAGGGATGAGGACGGAATTCAGGTTTACCTGAAAGAATACTGGGCTGACAAGGTAAAAGCCTTTAAAGGTGTTGTTCAGATAGAAGCCTCTATTGACAGTCTGCTGGCTGTCATCACCGACCTCAAAGCCTGTACCGCATGGATCCATCACTGTGAAACACAGGAATTACTATTAAGACAGTCATTTTCTGAATGTTATCATTATCAGCTGCATCATCTGCCTTTTCCAGCTCGAAACCGTGAATTTATTTTTCATACCCGGATCAGGCGCATTCCTGAAACCGGGGAAGTCAATATAGAAGTACAGGCTTTGCCTGAATTCTGTACCCGCCATACTCAGCTGTGCAAAAAAATACCCCGCTATTCAGCCATTCGTGTTCAGCACTCCCATGGTACTTATCATCTGGAACCCCTTGGCAAAAAATTAACCCGGATTCATAGGTATGATCTTTAGGAATTGAAATGAAGCCAATTTGATGATCAAATAGTTGTTATTCAGGCAATTATTCATCAACAAAAAGGCTTCAAATGAAAAGTACCACATTATCAAAAAAACTAAAAGTCGTATTGAGTGAAAAGAAACTTAATAAACTGGGCAAAAACATTGGTTTTTCCCAACGATTAAGACAGATAGCCCCTTTTCAGCTTGTAGTGAGAATG
>JBHNNM010000275.1:0-3772 GCA_048563625.1 Gammaproteobacteria bacterium
GCCTGATATTATGATCCTGGATCTGGGTTTGCCTGATATGGACGGACTGGAAGTGGTATCCAGGTTACGTAAAGAACATATCACTCTGCCTATTTTAATTTTGACTGCTCGGTCTTCGGTTGAAGATAAGGTTTCAGGCCTGGATGTCGGTGCTGATGATTATCTGGCTAAGCCCTTTGAAATGCAGGAACTTCTGGCCCGTATCCGGGTACTCGAGCGGCGTATCAGTACTACTACTGCATCCAATGATATTGTGGTTGGTAATGTTTCACTGGATCCCAAAGCTATGCAGGTTAAGGTTGACAGTAAGGATATTGTACTTTCCAAATCCGAGTATATGCTGCTTAAGGCCCTGATGCAAAATGCCGGACGGATCCTTACCCGTGATAATCTTGAATCGCAGCTTTACAGCTGGGGAGAAGAAGTCAGCAGTAATACCCTGGAAGTACATATTCATCATCTGAGAAAAAAAATTGCTGCTGATTTTATTAAAACCGTAAGAGGTGTCGGGTACACGGTTAATAAGACATGAAGTCCATTCGTACTTTCCTGATCACGGTTATTTTATCCACGATCAACCTGGTGGTTTTTCTGTCAGCCCTGAACGGTTACAAAGACAGTATGCATAAGGCCGAACAGTTGTTCGATATGGCGCTGGTTGATAAGGCCTATCTTTTATCCATTGTCTTTACACTGTTTAATGAGAATGGTTATAAGCCTTTATCTGAATCCAGAGTGATTAATTTAATGCAGGCCAAACATCCGGAAATTAAAGGCAATGATGTCTTTATGTTTCAGATCTGGCAGGATAATATCCTGTTATTACGATCCTTACAGACACCCAAAGAACCCATCATTGATTTTAAGACTGGTTTTCAGAATAAAAATATTATTGGTCATCGCTGGCGAACCTATGCATTTTATAATGATAAGTCGCATTTATGGATACTGACCGCAGAGCGCAGTGATATTCGGTATGTACTGGCAGAAAATATTATCCTGGAAACCATCCTGCCAGTTATTATTATGCTGCCCTTATTGGGAATATTGATCTGGATATTAATCAGTTACGGTCTGTCTCCCTTAAGAAAACTGGCCCAGGAACTGGGTAATAAAAAAGCCGATGATCTCAGTCCTCTGCCTGTTGATCAGCAACCGGTAGAATTAATTCAAGTGGTTAATTCCACTAATGACCTGTTTAACCGTTTAAAAGCCTCTTTTTTAAGAGAAAAACGTTTTGCATCGGATGCAGCCCATGAACTGCGAACGCCTATCAGTGCTATTAAAATTCATTTGCATAACCTGACCCAGGTAGTGTCTGAGGATAATCACAGTTTTCAGCAGTTAAATGATGCGGTTAATCGTATGGGACATTTAGTGGAACAGATTCTGAATCTAAACAGAACATCACCGGAGCAGTATATTTCTAAATTTACTGAGGTGGACCTGTATACTATTGCCCAAGAAGTGATTGCCAGGGAATACCAGCAGTTTGCTGAAAAAGATCTGCAGATTGAACTGGAAGGGAAACATGTTCATATTAATGGTGATCCTTTTGCTCTGGATGTATTATTACAGAATCTTCTGAGTAATGCCTGCAAGTACAGTAATAATGGAGACTCCGTTCGTGTATCCATTAACACAACAGAACAGTCGGTAGAACTGCAGGTACAGGATTCCGGACCGGGAGTTCCGGAAGATCAGTATGGTCGTCTTTTTGATCGCTTTTACCGTTTACATGGTGATCGTCATGATTCCGGTGTCACCGGCTGCGGCCTTGGGCTGGCAATTGTTCAGCAGATAGCGGAATTACACCAGGCCAGAATAGAACTGGGTCATTCAAGTTTTTCTACAGGATTATCAGTTAAAGTGATTTTTAATAAAAATAATGTTAACACCAGAGGTGAGGGCAGAAACAATGCGTAAGTCTCCTTTTATCTGGTTATTGTCTGTCATTGGATTTATTTTTCCGGGTCTTAATGTATTGGCGGCAACGCCGTTAATTGATGTTGAAATTAAAAACCACCTGTTTATACCTTCAGAAATTATCATACCGGAAAATACCAAGGTAAAACTGGTGATCCACAACCGGGATGAAACCGACGAAGAATTTGAAAGTTATGAGCTTAACCGGGAAAAAGTGATTATAGGTAATCGTAAAGGCATAATTTTTATCGGGCCATTACCGGCTGGAGAATATCCGTTTTTCGGGGAATTCTTTCCTAAAACAGCACAGGGGAAAGTCATTGTCAAATAAAACCCTATGTATCACAGGATTAGAACCATGCTGTTAAATTCTGTTATTATTGTTTTACGGGAAGTGCTGGAAGCGGCTCTTATTTTCAGTATCTTACTGGCGCTTTCCAAACAGAGCCGGATTCATCGTACCTGGATCATCTGGTCTTTGCTTATCGGCCTGTTCGGTGCTGTGATTTATGGTATTAATATACCACTGGTTTCTGAATGGTTTGATGGTGTAGGCCAGGAGGTGGTGAATGCCTTAATGCAGTATGCTGTTTATATTATGCTGCTGCTCTATATTATTATTTTACTGTTATATGCCTCTGAACAGGCACCAGGACCCCGGAAGCTGCTGGTGATTATGATGGTATTGATCACCTCGATTGCCATGATCCGTGAAGGAGCTGAAATTTTACTGTATTTTTTCTCTGTGACCCGCAGTGCCAATCATTATGACGCAGTTATGATGGGAATGATTATTGGCGCCAGTATCGGTATCAGTATCGGTTTCCTGTTTTATTATCTGCTGATGAACATTCGTGAGAAATGGTCTATAATTTTTGGTCTGGGGCTGTTGATCCTACTTTCATCGGGTATGATATCCAAAGCCACCCTGTTAATGATCCAGGCCGACTGGCTGCCAGCTCAAATGCCCTTATGGAATACTTCAGACTTTTTGTCTGAAAAGTCGGTATTAGGTCAGCTGCTTTATGCCCTGCTAGGTTATGAAGCTACTCCGACGGCACTACAGGCCAGTATGTATCTGGGAGGGCTGATTCTGCCTGTATTTATTATTGTATTATTAAAACTAAAGTTTAAAGGCTAATGTTGAAAGACCATCCTGGTTTAGAACAAACCTTATTAAAAATCAGTCAAATGAATCCTGATAAATATTTTTTAAAACATAGTCTGGTATTTTTATCAGCTCTGATAGTATTCCTGTTATCTTCGCCGCTTTATGCTGACGGTGCTTCGGGAGGAACTTTTATTGATAAGGTCTATCACCCTTATGTACAGCCTCATGAACGGGAATTCGAGTGGCGTGGTACCTATAAAAAAGATTCAGAAAACCGTAATCAGGATAATGCTCAGCGACATAAGCTTGCTTATGCTCAGTCTTTTAATGACCGCTGGATGGGAGAGATATATCTGGTTGGAGAAAAAAACCGTGATCAGGATTTTAAATTAGTATCTGTAGAACTGGAAGCTCTCTGGCAGATCACGGAGCAGGGTGAATATGATTATGACTGGGGCATGTTATTTGAAGCAGAACATGAAACTGAAGAACATATTTCAGAAATCTCATCAGCTCTGTTAATTGAACGGGAATGGGGTAAGTGGGTCGGTACGGCCAACCTGTATTTAATTTATGAATGGGGCAGTCATATTGATAATGAGCTGAAAACCGCAATGGCATTGCAGGGCAGATACCGTCTTTCCAGACAACTGGAACCGGCCGTAGAATTTTACAGCAGTGACACCAGTGAGGGTATTGGTCCGGTTTTACTGGGCACCATTAAACTCGGCGGCA
>JBHNNM010000276.1:0-3754 GCA_048563625.1 Gammaproteobacteria bacterium
ACAGGGTACTCAAGGGTCAGCTGTCGCTCTAAACTTTAGCTATATATTTAATATCTGTAATTTTATAAAAGCACCATCAGGTATCAATTAAATAATAAGCCAGTTGCCCGGCTGTTTTGTTTTTAGTGATATGCCACTGTTCAGGCAGCTGAGGCAGTGCTGTGTTTTTTTCCATTTCGATATAAATTACCGCCTGTTCTGACAGGCAGTTGGACTGGTGCAGCAACTGGCAAAATTTTTCTACCAAGTATTTATTAAACGGCGGGTCCAGAAAAACAATATCAAAAGGGCCGATGTTTTTCTGCTGTAGATAAGCGGCGGCATCCATTTGTAGCACCTGGGCATTGTCCACTTTTAATAGGGCCAGATTGCTGTGGAGCATTTTTATGGCCTGGGGATTGTTATCCACCATAACGACCTGCGCCGCAAAACGAGACAGAGCCTCAAAGCCCAGGGCACCGCTGCCGGAGAACAGATCCAGGCAGCGGGCATCGGCAATATCGGCCTGCAGCCAGTTAAACAGGGTTTCTCTGACCCGATCCATGGTGGGACGCAGGCCTTCACCGTCTGGGAATTTCAGTTTACGCCCGCGCCACTGGCCGCCTATAATACGCAGTTCATTACAGACTTTTGTTTACCTTTAGCTAATGGCTTTTTTCTAGTCTGTGAGCTTTTCAACATCCGGGCCCACAATAATGGTTGCCATTTTATCGGGGTGTACACGGCGTTTAAAGGCGGACTTTATCTGCTCCAGGGTAACAGCTTCAATATGGACATTGTATTTGTCCAGATAATCCAGGGGTAAATCATAAAAGCCTATCACGGCCAGGTTTTCCACAATGTCTTTATTACTGGCCTGCTTTAAAGGGAAACTGCCGGTGATATTCAGTTTGGCATTATCCAGTTCCTCCTGAGTCGGGCCCTTTTCAATATACTGTTTCAGGTTTAATCTAACCAGATCAATGGCCTCCTGGCTTGAGCTTTGCTTGGTGGTAAAACTGAACTGATACGGCCCTTCGGCATGCATGGGTATCAGATAACTGCCTATGCTATAGGTTAAACCACGTTTAACTCGCACTTCTTTCATTAGCCGGGCACTAAAACCGCTACCGCCCAGAATGTGATTGCCTACATAAAGCGCATAATAATCCTTATCGCCGCGTTTAATCCCGGGATGACCCATAAGTACTGTGGTTTGTGTGGAAGCATGGTTAATGCGGACTTCTTCGGCGTTAGCCAGCTGCGGAGCTGAAGGTAATTGCGCGGCTTTTTTACCTTTAGGTAAAGCCGCACTGATCTGCTCGGCATAGTCCCGTGCCTGCTGTTCACTCAGATCGCCTACAATAGCCAGTACCGCATTTTTTGCTACATAATACTGTTTATAGTAGTTAAGCAGATCATCCCGCGTTAAAGCTTTAAGGCTGTTTTTATCACCTCCGGGCGGTGTGCCGTAGGGATGGTTTTTATACAGAGTTTCATCAAAGGCACGGGAGGCTTTTTTAGACGGTGTCTGTTCAATATAATCCAGCTGCACCAGCATCCTGGCCACTTCTCGCTGCATCGCTTCCTCCGGGAAACTGGCATTAGCCAGAACTTCAGTCAGCAGTTTTAAGGCACCGTTTTTCTGTTTGTCATAGCTCAGGGTACGAATATTAATTAAGGCCATATCCCGATAACTGCCATTGCCATAGTCAATACCCAGAGAAGCAAACTGCTCGGCAATCTGATCGGCATTCAAATTTTTAGTGCCTTCAAAGACCAGACCGTTAGTGAGTTTAGCCAGACCGGCCAGCACAATACCGTCTTTTGACTTAAAACTGCTGTCTCTGGCCGCACCGGCATCAAATATCAGACGAAAGTCAATCATGGGCAGGGTATCGGCTTTTTGGAACAGCACTTCCATGCCGTTCCAGGTATACCAGCGGCTGACTTTGCCGGCACGGTCAGTATGGCCATCCGTGTTGATCGTCTGGGCATAGCCTGCGGCAGTTAAAAGGCTCAGGGAAGTAAAAGCCAGAGTCAGAATAAGAACTGTTTTTAATTTAAAACTTTTATTGCGCATGTTATTTAACCTCCGTCCCGGCTGTTTCTGCTTTTGCATTATCGACATTATCCATATCATTTTGAGCCTGTTTATCAATCGGGGTTAAACGAGCAACGGTCAGTGTTTTAGGGATCAGGTATTTACGGGCCACCTGCTGGATCTGCTCCGGGGTTATGGCCTGAATCCGCTCCACATAGCGGCTTTGTTCTTCCCAGCCAATACCCGTTGTTTCAGCAATGCCGATTTTCATGGCCTGATAAAACATGGAATCCTGCTCATAAACCGCCGATGAAATCACCTGCGCTTTAACCCGCTGCAGTTCTTCTTCGGATACCAGTTTCTGTTTTATATCTTCCACTTCCCTGAGCAGGGCGGCTTTTAGCTTATCTATGGTTACATCTTTTGCCGGAGTGCCGTCCAGTAAAAACAGGGTCTGCATACGGGACTCTAGGGAATAACCGGCTCCAGCAGAAGTAGCAATTTTACTCCCTCTAATCAGATGTTTACTAAAACGGGCACTGTCTCCGCCATCCAGGATACCGGTCAGCAGATCCAGGGCATAGGGTTCCCATTTTTGTTCAGCGGTATTGGTTACCGGAACCTTATAGCCCATGACCAGATAGGGCAGTTTAGCTTCCAGCAGCATTTCCACCTGTTTGGGGCCTTGCTGTTCCACTTCAATGCGCGGCTTGACCGATTTCACCTTAAAGGGTTTCAGGTGGCCAAAATACTGTTCAGCAAGCTTAAACACGGCCTGCGGTTCTACATCACCGACCACCACCAGAATGGCATTATTGGGTGCATAATAACGCTCATACCACTGACGCAGATCATCAACTGTCATGTTTTTCAGATCATCCATCCAGCCGATAACCGGGTTATGGTAGCCGCTGTTGTCAAAAGCGGTGGCATTAAACTGCTCATAAGTCAAAGCCTGGGGTTTATCATCAGTACGCATACGGCGTTCTTCCATCACCACCATGATTTCTTTTTTAAATTCTTCTTCCGGTAATAACAGACCGCGCATACGGTCTGATTCCAGTTCAAAACTGACCTTTAAACGGCTTTTTTCCAGTTTCTGGTAGTAGGCTGTATAGTCTTTGGAAGTAAAGGCATTATCATCCCCGCCATTGCGGGCAATAATTTTATTGAATTCACCGGCCGGAAATTTTTTTGTGCCTTTAAACATCATGTGTTCCAGTACATGGGACACACCTGTGGTTCCACCGCTTTCATAACTGGAACCCACCCTGTACCAGACCTGGGATACGACTACCGGCGTACGATGGTCGGGTTTGACAATAACTTTCATGCCATTAGGCAGCATTTTTTCATAGACACTTTTATCTCCCTGTATATCCGATTGAACGGTTTCTGCCAGTACCGTATTTACAAACAAAAGCATTAACAGGCTGCTAAATCCTGTGATTAAGGTTTTTAGTGGTATTTTGTTCAGGTTTTTTCCTGTCATAAGGATCTTCTCTTCCTATTTCCTAACTTTTTACAGGTTTATCAGGTAAAATCACCAGGATTAGAACTTTTTACAAAACAAGTTTTGAAAAGTTCTAATAACGGGTTTAGTGCTGATTTATGGCTCTTCTCCGCTCTGATGAGTGAAGAAAGATGCTAATACTCACAAAACCTGTTGAAATATAAAGCTTCTGACAGTTTTATAAGCAATAGGTAATATGAGTATCAACATCTCACCCA
>JBHNNM010000277.1:0-3747 GCA_048563625.1 Gammaproteobacteria bacterium
GGTATGTTCTCCTATCTGATGGGCTATTTGCACCAGACGGCGGGTTAAACGTTTATCTCCAAGTTCAGCCTCTCCAAATACTTGATTAGCCCACTCTGCTTCATTTAATACTTTACTCATGGTACCAATTTCCTGTATGGTTTTGATATCTGATCCATGAACCCCAAATAAGTTCCCCTGCTTGGTAAAAAGATGTGACCAAGATACAGCCCGGAGGGAGAGGACATATTGGGACTGGACGCAGATTTAGTCCAGTTTGTTTTTATCCAGTTCGTCGAAGTAAACCCGTTTGCGATAATTGATCAGACCATTGGTGGAGGAATCATGGTTTTCAACATCCCTTGGAGTTGACAGGTCTTTCTGTATCTGACCGGCCAGAACCTTGCCGTATTCCACACCCCACTGGTCAAAGGAGTTAATGTTCCAGATAATTCCCTGGACAAATACCTTATGTTCATACATAGCCAGTATAGAACCCAGTGTTTTAGGTGTCAGGCGTTCAAAGATAATGGTATTGGTCGGTTTATTGCCATCAAATACCTTATGCTGAATGACTTCTTCAATCTCGTCCTGGGAATAGCCCTGATGGCGCATTTCTTCCACAGCTTCTGGGTATTTTTACCCAGCATTAAGGCCTTGGTCTGGGCCAGACAGTTGGAAAACAGCACCCTGTGATGCAGACCTAAAGGATTCTGACTCAGAGCCGGTATTAAAAAGTCAGCCGGTACCGGCTTTGTGCCCTGGTGCAATAACTGGAAAAAGGCATGCTGGCCGTTGGTACCGGACTGCCCCCAGATAATAGGTCCGGTCAGATAATTTACCCGGTGGCCGTTACGGTCAATGGTTTTACCATTACTTTCCATATCCAGCTGCTGCAGGTAATCGGGCAGACGTTCAATGTACTGGCTGTAAGGCATAATGGCATGACTCTGGGCATCAAAAAAATTGTTATACCAGATCCCCAGTAAGGCCATAATAACCGGAATATTTTCCTCTAGGGGCGTCTTTAGAAAATGCTGATCCATTTCGTAGGCACCTTCAAGTAAAGACTCAAAATGGTCCATCCCCAGGTACAGGGCAATAGACAGACCAATAGCAGACCAGAGTGAATAGCGACCGCCCACCCAGTCCCAGAATTCAAAGGTATTGGCCTCATTAATACCAAACTTGGTGGCCAGTTCAACATTAGTCGTCACCGCCACAAAGTGCTTTTCAATGGCTTTTTCATTACCCACCAGATCCATAAACCACTTACGGGCGCTGAAAGCATTGAGCATGGTTTCCTGGGTGGTAAAGGTTTTAGAGGCAATAACAAACAGGGAGGTTTCCGGTTCGACACATTTTAAAGTTTCTACCAGGTGAGTGGCATCGGCATTGGAGACAAAGTAAACATCCAGTCCCCGCTGTGAATAGGGCTTCATAGATTCACACACCACATGCGGCCCCAGATCGGAACCGCCGATACCGATATTGATAATACTTTTTATTCGGGCACCATTATAACCACGCCATTCCCCGCTGCGTACCTGTTCAGAAAAGTCCCGCATATGGGCCAGCACCGCCTTAATTCCGGGCATGACGTTACGCCCATTAACACGAATAGGTTTACTGGAACGGTTTCTCAGTGCCGTATGTAAAACAGAACGATGTTCAGTGGAATTGATCGGCTCTCCGGAAAACATCAGATCCCGCCATTCCTCGACCTTAGCCTGACGGGCCAGGTCCATAAGCAGACGCATGGTTTCTTCATTGATCCGGTTTTTGGAATAATCCAGCACAATATCATTGACAGAGGTAGAAAAATTTTCAAACCTTAGTGGATCCTCTGCAAACATATCCCGCATATGAACATCTTTAATAGCTTCATAATGCTCTTTCAGTGCCTGCCAGGCGGGAGATTTAACTAAATCTTTCATTTCTGTTTCCATAATTATCAATGCCGAGAACGGCGTAAAAGGGCAGCTCTAATCATATAAAAACCGGGCCGGATTATCCATGTACAATTAATATTTCAGAAGCTATTTTGATTTATAGCAATGGTCTACAGCAAGGATTTTTCTGTACCCTGTTTTCTGCACACTTATAATGAATTTTTATTTGACTAATCACAGAACCGGCCATATAATATACGCACTTTCTAGCTAATGCTACGAAGCGACATATATAATCAACTTCAGGCAGACGTTTTAGCCGAGTTCGTTGATTATCTGAACAAATCAGGTATTGTCCCCTTCGTCTAGTGGCCTAGGACACCGCCCTTTCACGGCGGTAACAGGGGTTCGAGTCCCCTAGGGGACGCCACTTCTATTCAACTTCCTATCTATTTAACCACAGTCGCTTGGTAATTAACTGGGTTTGCTCATTACTTTATCTTTCTGTATTTCTTTATAAAAACATCCATTCTTTTTATATCCATTCTTCCTTTTTAAATAATATTTTCTATACTCAAAGTCAGGCTTAAGTCCTATTGTAGTTATTTTTATACTTTCCTGGCAGATGCAAACCTACAATTTATGATAAAAACCATTTTTGTCAAACAAATTCGTAAAGACATGTATATCCACGAGTTAAACTGCTCCTGGCTAGACCATCCTTTTGCCAGAAACCAGTTTAAAATTACCGATCCTGCTGATATAAAGAAACTGCTTAAGTCCGGTATTAAAACCCTGAAAATCGATACTGATAAAGGTCTAGATATAGAAGCCGCGCCTGAACAGCTCAAACAATCTGCTGAAAAAAGTGCTGTAGCTGATAGTGAAGCCCCTCCAGTCAAAGCCCCACAAAACAGGAAGAAACCACAGAACCTGAAAACCATTCGGACTAAAGCCAAAGATATTAAAAAACAGGCTGAAGGGCTTATCAGCACTATCATGTCTGATGTCAAACTGGGTCAGCAGGTTAAAATGAAGGAAGTGACCTCTATTGTTAATGATATGTCCGAGTCAGTTCTAAATAACCATAATGCCTTACTGGGACTGTCCCGTATTCCTCACTGGGATGCCTATACTTTTGAGCATTCTGTCAATATTGGTGTTTTAATGATGTCCTTTGCTAAAAGCAGGGGCATCTCAGAAACTATTATTCACGATGTCGGTGTGGGTGGTTTTTTACATGATATCGGCAAAACACTGACTCCGGATGAAATTTTAAACAAACCAGACAAACTGACGGACGAAGAATTTGTCATTATGCGTCGCCATGTAGTTGACAGCCGCATTATTCTGGAAAAACCCCCCGGAATAAACCAGAATGCCCTAGATGTGGCTGCCTTACACCATGAAAAGTATGATGGCAGCGGCTATCCTAACGGCTGGAAAGAGGATGAAATCAGTGAAATCGGGCAAATGTCAGCCATTGTTGATGTTTATGATGCCCTGACCGCAGACCACTGCTACCATAAAGGCTAGGATCCTTCCGTAGTCCTTAAACGCATGTTATCCTGGGCTGAATCACATTTTAACCCGCAGTTATTACAGGAATTTATCCAGTGTGTCGGCATCTACCCACCAGCAACCCTGGTTATGCTGAATAAAAAGTTCCTGGCCGTGGTTTATGAAAACGGCAAAAACCTGCTGACACCAAAGGTTATTATTTTTCTTAACACCCGCACCCGTGAAACCATTGAACCTAAGCTGATTGATTTAGCCAGACAGGATAAATAGTCCGCCCTGAACAAATCATAGTGTATTGATTTATAAGGAAATGTTGGTGAGTTTTGGGTTGTTCTCCGCTTTAATGAGTGAGATT
>JBHNNM010000278.1:0-3722 GCA_048563625.1 Gammaproteobacteria bacterium
ACTCAAGGGTCGGCTGTCGCTCTAAACTTTAGTTTCTTTATAAAATCAGTCTATAATAAATAATAAGTTATCATAATTCGGCCAGAGAATTTTATATGAAGAATATAAGCTGCGCTTTTGTTGTTTTAGTCTTTACTGTCCTGATCACATCCTGCTCCACATCCACCTGGACAAAAGACGATAATTACAACCCAGATACTCGGGAAATCGAAAAAATTGAATTTTCTCCTTATTACCAGTTAAAAACCCAACTGGTTCCCGGACTTGAGTTAATTTTAGTTTCTCATTTGCACAAGGAAACCATACCCGGTGCCTATACGCTTAAAAAAGATACCCGGCGCCTGTTGCCTAATGATTATATGGTGGCCAATGATGTGACTCTGTATTTAAGAAATGGTTCTGATAAACCGGTCAATCTGGAGTTACTGGCCGTGATGCTGGATCAGAAAAAACTGCCTTATTCTTCCCGCAGTGTTTTTCTTCCTGCACACAGTTCACAGAGTTACCGGCTGGGTCAGATAAGTGTTGATTTCAGGCAAACCAGTCTGAATGTCAAAATAGAATATGTGGGTTCAGCACACCAGGAGCAGGAGTTTGATATGCTAAGAGTGCCTGTTAATGATATTAAGAATATGGGGAAAGGCATTAGAAAATTCATTGACATGCTGTAAACACTTCAAATCATTCTCATCATCAATGTCCTGCTGCCGGGCTAATTCCTGCCAGCTGATCTTTAACTCCGTCAGGCGTTTACGGGTCTGCCGCATGACCTGTTCACTGCCCCAGTCAATGCCGGTAAAACTGCCAGGAACTGAACGTCTGGCACCGACCAGTACATAGCCTCCGTCACGGGCAGGTGAAAATACCATATCATGAGTATCCAGGGCTTCTATGGCCTGTTCCAAATCGCTCTGGTTTAAAAAAGGGCAGTCTGTCCCAATCAGTATGGCTCTGGAAAAATGACTGAGTGACTGTTTCAGAGCATTAGCCATTCTCTGACCCAGATCATCACCCCTCTGTTTTGTGATCTGAAATTCTGTAAAAGGATACCGTTTCAGAAAAAATGCGTTTCTGCTTTCAGGGGTAATACACAGACAAACAGGGGCAAGATGATAGGTATGGATTTTATTCAGGGTAAAATCCAGTAAAGCTGTATAGAGCTCAGTGGCCCCGGCTGCACCCAGTGCCGGGATCAGCCGGGTTTTAACCTGCCCGCAAACCGGTTCCCTAGCAAAGATAATGATCTGCGTATCAGGGTATTGCAGCTTATTTTGGCTTAAATCACCGTTAGTCATTGGAAGGGTAATATTTTTGATGTAATTTTGCCGGACTGATACCGAAAAAGTATTGTAGACGCAGTGACCACATAAAAAATATAGTTTTAAACGTCCCATTCTGCTGCCAGCGCCGTGACGAGGTGCAGACCGGTGTCTTTATGCAGGCGGGTCGGGAAAATGTTTTCAGGCGTCGGGAAAATTCAATATCTTCCATTAATGGAATATCAGGAAAACTACCGCTGTTATGATACAGACTTCGGTTTACAAAAATGGCCTGATCACCCGTGGCAATCCCGGTCAGGCAGGAACGTGTATTCATCATGGCCGCAATAATTCTGAACATAATGGCTGAACCCGAAAGGCGGACATTAAAACGTCCCCATTGCCCCCCCCTCTCCACAGCCTGGAAAATAAGCTGATCGGCCTGTTCAGGTAAACGGGTATCAGCATGCAGAAACAGGAAAATCTGCCCGGTGGCCATTTTAGCACCAATGGCCTGCTGCCGTGCCCGTCCTTTCTGCACGGACATCATACGGTCCACCCAGGGTCTTGCCAGTTGACAAGTATTGTCAGAGCTTTTACCATCCACCAGTACCACTTCATGCTCCCGCTCTCTAAATGGCTGCAGATGCTTTAAAAAGGCTTCTATATTATCGGCCTCATTGAGTACAGGAACGATAATGGAAAGCCGCTGCCATGGCATCAGCTCAGGGCACCACCACAACTACTGCCCTGCCCCGCAGTACAGGCATAACAATGCCCTGCAACGATAATATCCTTCTTGTCCAGTTCAGCCAGGCTGACATTAGAAATATGCAGTTTTTCTGTACGCTCTGCGTTCCCATTTCCTTTATCTATTGTTCTGGTTAGTGGCAATCCCAGCATCTGATTAAAATCACAGTCATACAGATAGCCCTGCCAGTCAATACTAAGCTGGTAGCGGCACATAACACCGTCCAAGTTAGCATCAGAGTGAGACTGCTGTAAAAGTTTCATATAAGGATGAAACTCCTGCCTGGACAATAACAGACTGCCGAAACGTTTAACCGGGACATTGGTAATGGTAAAGAGCTCGTTAAAAATAATACCAAACTGTTCATCCAGAAATTTCTTGTAATCAGTTTCCAGCATTTCCTGTGAAGGTGCCAGTACCGCACCCTGAGGATTATAGACCAAGTTAAGGGTTAATGAACTGTCGGGTTGCCCGTAACCCAGTTGATTAAGCTTCTGCAACGCCTCGATACTACTTTTAAAAACCCCGCTACCTCTTTGTTTATCCACATTTTCTTCCATATAACACGGCATGGAAGCTACAATTTCAACATGGTTTTCTGCCAGCTTTTCCGCCAGGGATTCATAGCCCGGTTCATTAAGTATTGTCAGGTTACAGCGATCAATAATATGCACCTGCATCTTATTAAGCTGCTTTATTAGGGATAAAAATTCAGGATGCATTTCCGGTGCTCCGCCGGTCAGATCCACAGTTTTAATGCCATTGTTTTTTAAAAAACGCAGTGTATCGGCCAGAACCTCAGCAGTCATTGCTTCGGTTCGTTTGGGCCCGGCATTAACATGGCAGTGCTGGCACTGCTGATTACAGCGATAACCCAGGTTAATCTGCAGTATATCCAGTTGCTTGCGCCTGATATCGGAAAAGCTTATTGCCTTTAAAAGGGGTAAAGTATTAAGCATAGAGGTTCGCAGATGAACTGAAAAAAAATAAAGAAGATAATTTAACCAGAAGCATTTATTTACTGCCTGGCCAGAAAAAAATCAGGGTAATGTAACCAGTTGATCAAAATTGGCACTTTCAAGGATTTGAGTCACTTCACTATTAGCATTAATAATTTTAATGCGGGTCTTGTCCCGTTCTACAAATTCCCACAGGGCAATGATCATTCCCAGAGCGGAAGAATCCAGATACTCTGAATCCTGTAAATCCAGAATATAGTTTTGCACCTAGTCAATATCAGTATAAGCTCGACGAAATTCTGAGGCGAGGGGAAACTGAAACTTACCAATCACTTTTATTGTCAAAATATCTCCATCATCTGACATGCTGGTAAGAACTGACATATTTTACAGGCCCTCAGTTTGAGAATATTAAGTTGTTTTCCGGTTCACATATTCAGTTTGCAAATAAAGCAGGAAATCAGAAAACATGAATTTTAGCAGTATTTTACAAAAAACTCTATATCTTTTTTAAACCCAAAACCCTGGCTGCTAAACGAACCAGCTCAATAAAAGCAAACCTTAAAAAACACAGGCTTTATAATAAATTTAGTTGTTATCCTGAAAAAGGACAAGTTTTAGAATAATTCAAAAAACCATGTATAATTTTATCCACAAAAGCTGTGAATAAGCTTTTAATATCTTCCTGGAAACTGCATTAACATTGAGAAAAGCATAAATTGATTACTTTTTAACCACTTGATATTATTCATA
>JBHNNM010000279.1:0-3681 GCA_048563625.1 Gammaproteobacteria bacterium
GTGTGTGTGTGTGTGTGTGTGTGTGTGTGTGTGTGTGTGTGCGAGAGAGAGAGAGAGAGAGAGAGAGAGAGAGAGAGAGAGAGAGAGAGAGAGAGAGAGAGAGAGAACTTAAAGACAAATTATCCACAAGTCATAAACTATCATGTAAATGTTTTTGAACCTATTCGGCACATGCAATGCCTCGTAAGGGCGCTGTTGGTATACATGGTTGATTTATATCTTATCACTTAGTCTAGTCTGATGAAACTGCTTTACCTCCACGCTAGTTGATTTCCCCGTTTTCTTAAGCGTAACAACTGGTTAAGTAATGTTTCTCAAGTACGTTTTAAAAGCTGTCCAATATGCTAAATACTACATTTCTTTCCAACCATACTGTTGTGGTGGGCTGGATACATACCTGTTAACTTTGACCGAGTTTCCTGGGTTGTTTTTGGTGTGTGTTTCTTATTTTCCCCTACGGGTTATTTCGTTTTAGGCATTTTTTCTCCTTCTTTGTGACAATTTGTTTTCTATTTTTCCCTTCTGATTTTATATTTGTCATTTACATTCAGATTTAGAATTCTACCTTTTGCTGTCCATTTTGGCTGGTCCACCTATCTGCTGTTCCAATTAGCGTCTTACATTATGCAGATGTCTCTGTTTCAAATCTTTCTATTATGCTCCACCGAGAGAGGCTTTCTACAAAAGATGGTACACTGTATCACATTCACCCTGGCCAGTTTGTTGTTCTCTGTACTTCAGGGTGCCATAACTTGAAATGAACTGTGATTTGTGTTCGTATAGAGCCAGGGTAGGTTGCTACCATGTGAAAGCAGTAGCATTAGGCCAGAAATTAGCGTTCTTAAACCATTTTAACCTCGTACCTTTTTTTATTCTAACGTCGGTCAAATCCAAGAATCGGCTGTCGCTTGCTTTGCTTGCTTATATGTTAATTACTGTTTTGCCTCATGATGTTTTTGAACAAACACAGGTCCGGGATTCGTTTAAGTGTCGCTCAGAAAATGTATTGCCTGCCATCATAGATACAGCAGGTTATACTCTCGTAACCTTGCGTAAGCTACTCTTGCGCGCTGGAGACATTGAGGCAAACCCGGGACCAAGTAGGTCTGATACCAGGTCTGATCTATGTATTATCCACCTTAATGCTAGAAGTATTAAAAACAAAATAGATCTTATAGAGGCGGAAGCAAATCAGTTCGATATTATTACTGTATCTGAAACTTGGTTGTCCCAAATAGATATGAATACTTCGATACACCTGACAAACTTTCATCCACCCATTAGACGCGACCGACCGAACGACCCACATGGTGGTGTTGCCATATATGTAAAAAATAATCTGTTCTGCAAACCGCGTCCGGATTTACAAGTAAATGGTTTGGAAGCAGTATGGGTAGAAACAAAAATAAACCAAGAAAGTCTGTTAGTTGGTTCCTTTTACCGCCCACCGAATTCTAGTGTCAACTACTGGGAGCTGATAAGCGACAGTATCCGCAAGGCCAACAACTGTGTAGTAAAATTTATAATACTAGGCGACTTTAACACTGACTTTTTTAATAACCCGTCACAACACCTAATGGACATCCTAAATGTGCACCAACTTTTCCAGCTTACAAACTCAGCAACTAGGATTACAGAATCAACAAGTTCGTGTTTAGACCTAATCATGACGCAAAGTCTACACATAGTGAGTCGCACAGAGGTTCTCCCTGCCATATGTAGTGACCACAGCGTCCCTTGCGCATACATTAGAAACACTGTGATTAAAAACAAACCATTTAAAAGAATAATATATAACTACAGTAAACTGGACTCTAATAAATTCTGCAATTTACTCACTAATGTTAACTGGAGAAACATTATCGAAAACGATACGATAGATTTAAGCGCCGCCAACTTCACTGACACGTTCTTTGAAATTGCTAAACAATGTATGCCAGCTAAAACAATCTTAGTCCGCCAAAGAGACGCACTATGGATAAATGATGAAATTCGTATATTGATAGAAAAAAGGAAAAAAATTCACAAAAAAGCAAAACAAAGTAATCGAGAAGTCGACTGGAGAAAATTCCGCCAATTCAGAAATTACGTGATATTAAAAATTAGACACAGGAAAAGTGAGTTCTTACAGGAACTAGATAGAAAAGCATCTGACCCAAACGTTTTTAGACAGAAAGATTGGTGGCGGTTGGTCCGGGCATTCTTGAAAAAGAAGAGTATAGACAACGATGAAATTCCTCCAATAGACTATAACGGAAAAATATACTATTCAAATAAAGAAAAGGCAAACATCTTTAATGACTTCTTTATTAAACAGTCAACTCTAGAACACGAAGATGACACACCGCCAGACCTTCCTCAACTAGACTGTCAACTTAATGACATTACACTATCAGTTTCTGAAGTAAGCAATATTATCCAAAACTTAGATAAAAGTAAAGCCACCGGTCCTGACCAAGTCCATAACAGATTACTTATTGTCGCCTCTTCTATCATTGCTGAACCTCTTACTATACTATTCAATAGATGTCTCAGTGATAGCAAGTTCCCTGCTATTTGGAAAGTTTCCCACGTTACCCCCTTGCACAAAAAGGGGCCCAAGGAGTTTTGTAACAACTATCGCCCCATTTCTTTGTTAAGTTGCATTGGCAAAGTGCTTGAAAAATGTATTCATAAGCATGTGTACAACTTCTTACAATATAATAATATTATTACACAATCACAATCAGGATTTATTCGTGGAGATTCCACAGTAAACCAATTACTCTGCATCTACAATGATTTATGTTCATCTTTTGATAAAGGAATAACTGCGCAAGCGGTTTATCTTGACATATCCAAAGCATTCGACCGTGTATGGCACACAGGCCTGTTATCAAAACTGGAAGCCGTCGGCATCAGAGGAAAATTGCTTAACTGGTTTCGGGACTATTTATCATGTCGTATGCAGGCTACTGTAATTAAAGGGGAGAAGTCCGATTTTAAGAGTGTTTCAGCAGGAGTCCCACAAGGTTCTGTGCTTGGACCTCTTCTATTCTTGATTTATATTAATGACATTGTTAACAACATTCAGTCCGTGATTAAGTTATTTGCAGACGACACTAGTTTGTCCTTGGCACTGAACAACCCCGACTCGCGTGCCGAAATACTGAACCATGACTTAGAAAAAATTAATGAATGGGCCAAAAAATGGAAAGTTAGATTTAATGAAGAAAAAACTGAACAACTAAACTTTACTAGAGGTCAGAATCAAAATCAACAACTTACTTTTGGCAGCAAAACTCTAAAAGAAACACCGTCTCACAAACACCTAGGAGTAATCTTACAAAACAACTGCAGATGGGATGAACACATTAGGTCTGTTATAAATAAAACAAGTATGTTAATTTCCTGTCTTCGGTCTTACAAGTACAAAATAAGCAGAAAAGCGTTAGAAACTATGTACAAATCGTTCATCCTCCCACTTTTTGATTATGCTGATATCGTCTGGGATAACTGCACAGACACTCAATCAAAAAAGCTAGAAAGCCTGCATCTAGAAGCCATAAGAATCATTATAGGAGGTATTCGTGGAACTAGCCACCAGAAACTGTACATAGAATCCGGATTCTGCACATTAAAGGAAAGACGGAAACGGCATAAACTCTTGATGTTCCACAAAATGATACTAGGCCTCTGTCC
>JBHNNM010000280.1:0-3663 GCA_048563625.1 Gammaproteobacteria bacterium
CATACAAACACACACACGCTCACACGCGCACGCACGCACACACACACACACACACACACACACACACACACACACACACACACACACACACACACACACACACACACACACTCACACACACACACACACACACACTCACACACACACACACACACACACACACACACACACACACACACACACACATACACAGGCGCGCTCGTACATATGCACACACACGCACGCACATCATGCAAGAGTCAAAAGTACATTACTCTGGAAGATGAAACCCTTATTTATTTTTGAACCATCAGCAAAAACAGCATTCACCCAAAACGGTAACATAACAAAGTTGCTGCCCTGAACATGCCGGAGTGAAGGGAAATGACCTAGCAGATAGACTCGGAGGCAAGGCAACCCTCACAAGTGGCTTGCTTCTTGGAAGACCTGAAGTGTTGAGAAGCTTGAGACACTACCTGCGGCCAGAAAGCCATGGACATCATACCATCGATCACTTGAAGGAGAGAGGCGCTAGGTTTGGACAGGTGAAGCGCTAGACGATCTTCCTTGAAAGGACGAGAGAAGGCCATCGTCAATCAGACGAACATTGGAGCTAGCTATTTTAAAGGCAACGTTAGGGAAACCTCTGAGAGACGGGATGGAGCGCATATGGGCTTTTCCCAGCTCATAGATACAATCGAACTGAATTGAACTGAACTGAACAAAATCCTTGCATTACAGATTTGCCTCTCTGTCTTATGATACAAGCACCCCGAACAATCGGCTACGAGGAATGCAACGTTTTTGATGACAGTTGGGCTGGAAAACACGAACAAATGATCATATGATTTACTTGATACTTTCGCATTCCCTCAGAGTATTATTCCTGTCTTGGTATGCAATTCCAGCTTTCTCAACTACATCTTAAGTGCCTTCTGGTACTAAGGTGAGGGGAAAAGTCATGAGTTCTGAAATGGCGGATGTTGACAGACCTTGCATCCATTAAAAACCTTTGCCCTACCAGTTACTGCTTCATCGTCGGGAGAGAAAATACACACAGAATATGAAAACACACGTGTACACACGCACGCGCGCACACACACAGACACACATAGGGGCACTCTTTATCTCCGCGCAGCTGTCCACCGACGCGGTCAGCGCCCTCCGAAAGGTTCGGGTACTAATATGACTGTAGAAGCAACCTAGTGCCCAAGCACGCACCTAAACATGAGGCGCATCTACCCCGGGTAAAAAAGAAAGAAAAAGGTTCCGTCTTGATTCAGACGATTTTGGTTTTATATGAGCTGGTGTAAGCAACATGGTCAGTTATAAAACTATTGCATGATATAATCTGAGTTGTTTGTAACAAACATATATTACTATTGTTTGCGCAACAACAAAACACTGCTCGTTAGCTGACAGTTTTCTGGACCCTATGGCGTAACTAAATACGGCAGTGGTTGAAGGAAGGCTGTCGTAAACCAGTGCTTGAAGTCTCTCTCTCTCTCTCTCTCTCTCTCTCTCTCTCTCTCTCTCTCTCTCTCTCTCTCTCTCTCTCTCTCTCTCTCTCTCTCTCTCTCTCTCTCTCTCTCTCTCTCTCTCTCTCTCTCTCGCCGGAGATGTCTGATGTTTTCCTTCCTGTCTGGAATCCCAGGGCTGTCATTTGATTCCCCTTTCCTATCTCCTCTCTTGTTTGCACTGCCTAGTCCTCTTGCTCTTTCTGTCTTGTCATTTTTCTGCTAATGGTCCATTCTCCTGACTTTTTTTCCAGAGAAAACTCAAATATGTTTAGTTAAGGGTTAGACTTTTTTTGTATGGCTCTTGTTGAGCGGTTAGGAGATGATAGTTGGTAGGTGGTATGTGTAGCTTGCTGCCATATGACACTGGTATTTGCCAATATGCATTTATATAACTCTTTTTTTTTTATATTGTGTCTGTCCGTTCCTTTTTTCTTTTCTCTTTTTTTTTCTTTCTTTTTTTCTTTAACCTGGTATCAATAAATTAGTCGGAATGGTCGATGATACCAGCATCGCAACGGGCGCCTGTGCTTCGAAGAAAAACGGCGGTCTTCACGCGTAGGATCCCCAGCGGGCCATGACAGGCGACAGCACGAACGCATGCGCCAGCGTCAGCACCATGATCATCCAGAACACTCCAGGGAACACGAAAGGACACCTGGACAACACCCCTCCCCCTACTGTAGACATGAATGAATATCCGGTACTCCAGAGGCAGCAGGTACCTCCCACAGACCACCAACAGCTACAGGCCATGGAGACCCAAGGCCCAATAGCTGCCTCCACCCCAGGTTTGCCCAAGTCTGCCCATGCGACCTCAGGTCAGATCCTTGAGGAACACTGGGTACCCGACAACGGCAGCGGAGTGTCGGCGAACGACAATGAGCGCCAAATGGTCATTGCTGCAGATGTCGACCACAACGCAGATGCTGAAATTACCCACGACACAGGTTTGGAGGACACCGGCTCGGCAGAAGGAGGAATCCACAACGACCATGGCGACCACCACGTTCCCCGCAACCAGAGCCCCAGCGGCGACCACCACGCTCCCCGCGACCAGAGCCCCAGCGGCGACCACCATGCTTCCCAAGACCAGAGCCCCAGCGGCGACCACCACGCTCCCCGCGACCAGAGCTCCAGCGGCGACCACCATGCTTCCCGCGACCAGAGCCCCAGCGGCGACCACCCGCTTCACATCTCAGAGGTACCAGAGGGTGCTCAGGGAGCCCCCACGACCGTCGCTTCACCTTATGGACAGGAGCGGAATGCAAACCTGTCGCCTGCCGCTGACCAGACTCCAGCTTGGCGACAGCCAGACCTCGGTCAAGCAAGCGCCGCTGTCGCTGCCTGGCGAGTCCCCCAGCGACATCGAAAGCCAGTCCCCCATGAATCCAGAAACGATGAATCGTGACAGGGACGGGCAGTCACCTGCTGGGAGAGGAGTGTGTGCGGAGGTTAGTCATTCGTCTTCACTTGTCCTTTGAAAATGAAACTGTTAGGCAAGCCGTGTGCCGAGGCCCGCAGACACGCAGTAAGGCGACTAGCCGACAGATACGGCTCACGGACTGTTTTTCACGCGCCGCTACTGGTGCAGGCAAAGAAAAGCGTGCCGATGTTCAGCGGGGACTTGAGCCGCACTCTGCCACTGACAGTGCCAGCTAGGGGTTCGGCCCTGCGCGTGTCAATACTTTCACTGGTAAAGATGACGGGGGCACATCTGATGCCTTAAAGGGCCCCTGAACACTGATTTTTACCGATTTTAGCTTCAGATCTCCACTTTGGTATATTCAACCGACTAAATATTTTCACACAGTAAATACAGGTATATATCCCGTGCCTCAGTAATCATTTCATATTTTTCAAGTGTCTTAAATGCTTATGAATCGCAAAACAAGACCAATATGTCACGGCAGAATGGGCAAGGGAAATAACCGCTGCAGCCGCGTGATCGTACGTGTTTTGGCCGAGAGTTTGCTTGGAGCCGTAAAGTCAAAGGCTAATCGTGACGTCACGATAAGACTCGACTGCCATTGGCATTGTTGCTTGTACAGTTTTAGTGCACAAAACTCCGGATAAATTTGCCTGAAAAGTTCGAAATGGCAACTGGAATACGGCCATTCCAGTACGAGTCAGTTGCGGATATCAGTTTTGGCATCGACTGGGAGAG
>JBHNNM010000281.1:0-3644 GCA_048563625.1 Gammaproteobacteria bacterium
TGTGACCAATGCCGAAGCACGGTTCAATAAATCTTTACGTCCACGGAAACCAGAAGGCTCGTTAGGACGGACAGCCCAGGACGTCCACCTCGACTCTCACACAGCTCCTGAACTATGAGTATCTGTCTGCATCACAGCTCTCCTTTATATAGTACTTCTCTCACTCTCGCCGAGCCCTCATATAACCGTATTGGTTGACTGGGCATAAAATACCAAGTTACCTCCCTTTTGTTTCCTGGGGCCATTTTTCATTCAGTTCTTGTTTGATGTTCTATTCTGTTTAGGGCGTTGTAGGATCCATTCACTTGTTAGCTTTTTCAGCGTCGGCCTGTTCTTTTGCCTTCGTGTCTTTAGGGGTTCCGTCCTTAGCAATTTGCAGGGCTGTGTTGATATGCTCAGTTCATTTTTGCGGTTTGTTCTAAGGCCTTTCTATTTTTAGTGATTCTGTTGATTTCAGCTATTCAAAGGGCTCATTTTTCTTAATTTTCTTGGGGCTTTTTTGTGGGTCTTCTTCTACCGCGCTTTCTTCTTTCTGGTTCTGTTCTTTCTAGTACTCCGTATATAGGGCAGCTTTGTCTTCTGAGAATGCATACTATTAATTGCTGTGTAGGTGACGCATGACAGCGACACTGATGGGATGATTTCACCCATAATGGTAAACAGGCTGTAAACAGGCTCAAGATCCCCCAGGGTCTCTCCACGCTAATGTTTCGTCGGTGGAGTGAAGTTCCCTCAAGGGGAGGGGTCCGCGGTGATTCACCGTAAGAAAAACAGACCTGCTTTACAAAGACGTGACATTTTGACTGTCTCTTTAGTCTCTTTTGAACTGATTTGACTTTTTATAGGGACTTTGCTGAAGTCTTCTTCTACCGAATTCTTAGTGGTTCTCTTATTTATAGCATTCTATACAGCTTCGTTCTCTTCAAAACACCTTTTTAGGGCTTTTTCTTAGGTCTTTGTCTACCCAGCCTTCTTAGTAGGACTGCTTTCTCTTACGTAGGGCTCCTTTCTCTCTTCTGAGTGCGACTGTTTCACAGTCTTTACCTGAGCCATCTTCCGCCCAGCTCTTTTCTTCAGGGGTTAATTGTCTTCTGAGCAGTTTGCAGAGCTCGGATCCGTTCACTTGTTAGCCTTTTCATCTCGGATTTGATCTTTGGCCTGCCTATCTTCAGTGTCTCCGTTTTTAACAATTTGCAAGACCGTTTGCATATAATAAGTTCCTTTTGGGGGTTTGTTCTCTTTAGTGCTTCTGTTGATTTGAGCTATTCTAAGGGCTCAGTTTTCTTCTTTTTTTCAAGGATTTTTTATGCGTCTTCTACCGTGCTTTTCTTCTTTCTGGCTCTATCTAGGAGGGCTATATTGTCTTACGCAAGGCCTTTCTACCTTGAGTGATTCTGTTGATTTCAGCTATTCCAAGGGCTATATTTTCTTATTCTACTGAGGACTTTTTCGTGGGTCTTCTTCTACCGCGCTTTTCTTTCTGGTTGTTCTTTCTAGCACTGCTTTGTCTTCTAAGAATGCATACCATCAATTCCTGTGTAGGTGACGCGTGACACCGACTCTGACGGGCTGATTTCACCCATGTAAACAGGTCGTAAACAGGCTCAAGATCCCCCAGGGTCTCTCCACACTAATGTTTCGTCGGTGGAGTGAAGTTCCCTCAAGGGGAGGGGTCCGCGGTGATTCACCGTAAGAAAAACAGACCTGCTTTACAAAGACGTGACATTTTGACTGTCTTTTTAGTGACTTTTTTTATTTCAATTTTATTTTATAGGGAAGTTGCTTAACTCTTTTTCCACCCACTTCTTAGTGGTTCTGTTCTTTATAGCATTCTATACAGCTCCTTTCTCTTTAAAACACTTCCTTTTAGGGCTTTTTGTTAGGTCTTAGGTCTACCCAGCTATTCGTCATAGTGGTTTTGATCCTTTTACTACTTAGTATGCTTGCTTTCTCTTATGTAGGGTTCCTTTCTCTCTTCTGAGTGCGTCTGTTTCACACTCTTTACCTGAGCCAACTTCCACCCAGCTCTTTTCTTGAGGGGTTGTCTTCTGAGCAGTTTGCAGAGCTCGGATCCATTCGGTTGTTTGCTTTTTTGTTGTTGTTGTTGTTGTTGTTAGCTCGGGCTGGATCTTTGGCCTTCCTATCTTCAGGGTCTCCCTTCTTAGCAATTTGCAGGGATGTTTTCATATACTTTGTTCATTTTTGGGGTGGGGTTGGGTGTGGGTGGGGTAGGGTGGGGGTGTTCTTCTTCCTTTCTGTCTTTAGTGATTCTGTTGATTTCAGCTATTCAAAGGGCTCATTTTAATTTCTCAGGGATTTTTTATGTGTCTTCTACCGTGCTTTTCTTCTTTCTGGTTTTGTTCTGTCTAGCAGGTCTACATTGTTTCTGAGAATGCATGCTCTTAATTCCTGTGTAGGTGACACGTAACAGCGACTCTGACGGGATGGTTTCACCCATAATGGTAAACAGGCTGTAAACAGGCTCAAGATCCCCCAGGGTCTCTCCACACTAATGTTTCGTCGGTGGAGTGAAGTTCCCTCAAGGGGAGGGGTCCGCGGTGATTCACCGTAAGAAAAACAGACCTGCTTTACAAAGACGTGACATTTTGACTTTTGATTTGATTTTTATTTATTTTTAATTTTATATAGGAAATTTGCTGAAGTCTTCTTCTGCCGAGTTCTTAGTGGTTCTGTTATTTATAGCATTCTATACAGCTCCGTTCTCTTCAAAACACTTCGTTTTAGGGCTTTTTGTTAGGTCTTTGTCTACCCAGCTATTCTTCTTAGTGCTTTTGCTACTTTTACTACTTAGTATGACTGCTTTCTCTTATGTAGGGCTCCTTTCTCTCTTCTGTGTGCCTCTGTTTCACGCTGTTTACCTGATCCATCTTGCAACCAGCTCTTTTCTTCAGGGGTTAATTGTCTTCTGAGCACTTTGCAAAGCTCGGGTCCGTTGACTTGTTAGCTTTTCTTTTTTTTAGCTCGGTATTGTTCTTTGGCCTTCCTATCTTCAGTGTCTCCGTTTTAAACAATTTGCAGGGCCGTTTGCATATAATTAGTTCCTTTTGGGGGGGTTGCGCTTATTCTTTTGTCTCTTTAGTGATTCTGTTGATTTCAGCTATTCTAAGGGATTATTTTTCTCAGGGATTTTTCATGCGTCTTCTACCGTGCTTTTTTCTTTCTGGTTCTGTTTTATCTGGCAGGGTTACATTGTCTTCTGAGAATGCATGCTCATAATTCCTGTGTGGGTGACACGTGAAGGGATGGTTTCACCCATAATGGTAAACAGGCTGTAAACAGGCTCAAGATCCCCCAGGGTCTCTCCACGCTAATGTTTCGTCGGTGGAGTGAAGTTCCCTCAAGGGGAGGGGTCCGCGGTGATTCACCGTAAGAAAAACAGACCTGCTTTACAAAGACCTTAGGGTCTCTTTTAGGGAATTTGTTTAGGTCTTCTTCCACCCAGTTCTTAGTGGTTCTGTTCTTTTGAGCAGTCCATGGAACTGTGTTCTGCTCAAACCATTTAAAAAAAAAGGGATTTTGCTTAGGTCTTTGTCTACCCAGATATTCTTCTCAGTGGTTTTGCTCTGTTTAGTACTTAGTTTGAGTGCTTTCTGTTATGAGCACTTCTTTTAGGGATTTTGCTG
>JBHNNM010000282.1:0-3634 GCA_048563625.1 Gammaproteobacteria bacterium
GGTGAACGGGTAGAAAAAAACCAGAGTATTATTTCCCTGGGTGAAACCAATCCTATTATTTTGGCCGTTAGAGTGCCCGTAAGCATGGTTAATGAACTGGCTAAGGGACAGCAGGTTGAAATTCTAGGAATGAATAAAACCGGCGAAATCCAGCATATAGATTTAATGGTTGATCCCATGACTCAGTCTGTGGATGTCCATGTTCAGGTACAGAATGATGTTAATACTCTGCGTGCCGGACAATTATTTAAAATCAGTTTTTTAATGACACCGGAACAGACGGCCTTCAAAATAAATTCTAACGCCATTAGTCAGTTTGACGGTAAAACGGTGGTATTTATTCAGGAGGGAAAAGTAATTAAACCGCTTCCAGTCAAAGTCATTAATATTACCAACCAGCAGCTTTATTTTACTCCTGCAGCAAACTACTCAGAACCGCTTATGGTGTGTGTTCAGGGCAGTACTGCCATTAAATCCGCCTTTGAAGCACAAAGCGGCTCTGAGGCTGAATAAGGAGTTATTATGTTAGCCCGAATATTACAGTTTTTCCTTGTCCAACGTACCCTGGTGGTCCTGATCGTGTTTGCCCTGCTGGCCGGAGGCTGGCAGGCTTTTCAGAAAATACCCATTGATGCCTTTCCCGATGTGTCCCCGGCCCAGGTTAAAATGATTTTCAAGGCACCGGGTATGACACCCTCAGAGGTCGAGCAGCGTATTATTGCCCCTCTGGAGCTGGAATTACTGGGTCTGCCCAACCAGAAAATATTACGTTCACTGGCCAAATACGCCATTGCCGATATTACCCTGGACTTTACCGAAGGCACTGACATTTACTGGGCCCGGCAACTGGTTTCCGAACGGCTGAACAATATGGATCTGCCTGAAGGTGTTACCGACGGTATGGCGCCCCTGTCCACACCGCTAAGTGATGTCTTTATGTTTACCATAGAAGGCAGCACCATGAACAATATGCAAAAACGCGATCTGCTGGACTGGGTGATCCGCCCTGCCCTGCGCTCAGTTCCCGGTGTGGCCGATGTTAATGTTCTGGGCGGTTATGTACGCACCTTTGTGGTTAAACCCGATTATCAGAAACTGCAGACCTATCAGATCAGTATTGATGAGCTTATTGACACCTTACGGGAGAATAATAAAAATGATGGTGCTGGACGGTTAAACCAGGGGGAAGAAGTCCTGCTGGTCAGAACTCAGGGTAATTTAACCGGTATTGAAGATATTCAGAACATTGTGGTGGAATATAAAAACAATGTAGCCATTACCATTAAGGATCTGGCCAGTGTAGAAATCGACTCTCTGTATCGTAACGGTGCAGTTACCCAGAACGGTAAGCAAGAAGTGGTTGAAGGTCTGGTCATGGCACTTAAAGGTGCCAATGCCAGGGAAGTCATTAGCGGTATTGAAAAACGTCTCAATGAACTGCAGCCGGCCTTTTCTGAGGGCATTTCTGTGTCGGTATTTTATAACCGCAGCGATCTGGTTAATACCGCTATTTACGGAGTATCCAAATCCCTGATTGAGGCCGTGGTACTGGTATTAATGGTGCTGCTATTATTTCTGGGTAATATCCGGGCGGCCGTCGCCGTGGCTCTGATCCTGCCTTTGTCTGCTTTAATGACCTTTATCTTAATGCGCTGGTACGGTTTATCGGCCAACCTGATGTCTCTGGGCCGTCTGGCCATTGCCGTGGGTATGCTGGTGGATGCCGCCGTGGTGGTGGTTGAAAATATTGTTTCCCATCAGGAAAAGGACGCTCACAAACCACAGGGGCAATTGCCTAAAATGCATATTATTTTCCGGGCACTCAAGGAAGTCTCAATACCGGTGATTTCCGGTATTTCATTATTATGACGGTCTTTATGCCATTGCTGACCCTGGAAGGTCTAGAAGGCAAAGTGTTTGTCCCCGTAGCTTTGACCATTATTTTTGCCTTGGGCGGTTCACTGGTATTGTCTCTGACCATTATCCCGACTCTTGCCTCCTTTATCCTGGGTAAACCATCACACCAGGAACCCTGGCTGATCCGCAAACTGCTGGCCATTTACCAGCCGGTTTTACAATGGAGCCTGAAAAATGACAAAATTATCGTGACCGGTGCCGTGATTGCCCTGATCTTTGCCGGGTTTATTTATACTCTGGTGGGTAAAACCTTTATCCCGCAGATGGATGAAGGTTATATTGTTATGCAGATAGAAAAAAAACCATCCATTAGTTTAAAAGAATCCACTCAGATGGATATGAATATCCAGAAAGCCATTCTAGAAAAAGTACCTGAAGTCACCCGTATGGTGGCCCGTGTGGGTTCGGATGAAATCGGCATGGATCCCATGGGGCTTAATGATACCGATACCTTCCTGATGATCAAACCCGCTGAGGAATGGCGCATGCAGAGCAAGGAAGAACTGATAGCGGCAATTCGTGAGGTACTGGAAACCCAGTTCCCCGGTATTAACTATGCCTTTACCCAGCCCATTCAGATGCGGGTAGATGAAATGCTCACCGGTGCCCGCGGAGATCTGGCTATTAAAATATTCGGTGACAACCCGGAAGAACTGAACCATGTGGCCCGGCAGATGGTCAGTATGGTTAAAACCATTCCCGGTGCCGAGGATGTTTATACCCAGATGAACGAGGGTCTGCGTTATCTGCAGCTTAAGGTTAACCGGGACATGGCCGGCCGTCTGGGACTGAGTGTGGATCAGGTTGAGGCCATATTAAGAGCTCAAATCAACGGTCTGGAAACCGGCATTATTTATGAAGGTATCCGCCGTATTCCCCTGATGCTGCGTGCCCCGGAATCCTACAAGGCATCCAGCCTGGAAATGCTGCAGCAGCCGGTTACTGTAAATACCCCAAGAGGCATGGAAACCGTAATGCTCAGTCAGCTGGTGGTCGCAAAATCCACGGAAGGGCCGGTATCCATTAAACGTGAACAGAGCAAGCGTTTCTCTGTGGTAGTGGCCAATGTCAGCGGCCGGGATCTGGTCGGCTTTGTTGAAGAAGCCAAAGCCAGGGCCAAAGAATTAAAAATACCTGCCGGATATTATTTTGAATGGGGCGGCAAGTTTGAAAACCAACAGCGCGCTGCACAGAAGCTGGCCATAGTGGTACCCGTTGCCCTGGTGCTGATCTTCCTGATCCTGTTCAGTACTTTCGCCTCTATACCCTAGGCACTGATGGTTCTGATCAATGTGCCCTTTGCCCTGATCGGCGGTATTGTGGCCTTATGGCTGACTGGTGAATACCTGTCGGTACCGGCTTCTGTCGGCTTTATTGCCCTGCTGGGTATTGCAGTACTGAACGGCGTAGTGATGATCACCTATTTTAACCAGTTGCTGGCCAAAGGCCTGACCCTGTCACAGGTGGTCATGGAAGGTGCTCTGCGGCGTCTGCGTCCGGTGCTAATGACGGCATCCATTGCGGCTCTGGGTCTGGTGCCTCTGGTGTTTGCCACCGGCCCCGGCTCTGAAATACAGCGCCCTCTGGCCATTGTGGTTATTGGCGGATTGATCAGCTCAACACTTTTAACCCTGCTGATATTACCCATTATTTTTAAACGTTTTGGCAAATATTCCTGAGGGAGAATGCTGGTATGCAAAAGTGTATTTTAAGACTA
>JBHNNM010000283.1:0-3631 GCA_048563625.1 Gammaproteobacteria bacterium
CTGACATCAGCCAGAATAGAAGCTGGTAATGTTAGTATTGGCTTAATAAGAAAAAGAGCCAGAGGGATTCGGGATACCGAATATTTTAAACTAAAAATCAGGCAAACCTCCATTCCTGATGAGCAGAGCATGTTCTATTTTGAACAAAATCTCACTCATTAAAGCGGTGAACAACCTAGAAGGGGGATTGAGGGGGTTGCAAATCAAAGACTTAAACCCCCTTTATCCCCCTTTAAAAAAGGGGGACTTAAGAGCAGAGCAATTTCTGGATGCATACTAACTAAGGGGCTGAAACGTGTCTTCTACAATTAACTCATTTATGGCTGCACACCACAAGGAATGTGATGAACTGTTTGCGCAGGCAGAACAGGCCGTTTCTGAAGGTGACTGGGAAGGTGGTTTGTTCCGTTGGCAGGCTTTTGCTGATGAACTGGAAAAGCATTTTACCCGGGAAGAACAGATTCTGTTTCCTGAATTTGAGCAGGCAACCGGTATGACCGGAGGACCGACTCAGATGATGCGCATGGAGCATGAGCAGATGCGCTCCCTGGTGAATGAAATTAATAAGGCTGGTACCGCCCGGGATATGGATCAGTTTCTGGGTTTAAGCGAAAGTCTGATGATGACCATGCAGCAGCATAATATGAAAGAGGAGCAGATCCTTTATCCCATGACCGATCAGTCTTTAACTAATGCCCAGGAAATTATTGAGCGTATGAACCAGTAAGTTCCTTAAGACGGCAGGGACTATAAGACAATGTTCAGTGAGAAATGATCAGGAAAACAAATGGTCAGGGAAATAGTTGTTGATGTCAGTGATTTAGAAGCGCCTCAGCCCTTTGAAGAGGTTTTAAAGCAGCTTAAGGTACTTGGGCCTAGAGATTATATTCATATGCTGCATCGAAAGCAGCCATTACCTTTATTGCAGATGCTGCAAGAAAACGGTTATGCGTCAGTTATGCGTAAAGGAGATACAATACCCTGGGAAATATTTATCTGGAATACTGCTGATCCTCTAAGTAATGAATACTGCCGGAGTCAATTTGCTCCCGATTAATCCTGAGCAGGCTGCCTATGAACCTTCATAAACTGTCCCTGGATACCATCCCCCCCATCCTGACCCCGTTTCGTTTTTTTCTCAGTGCGCCTTTGTTCGGTGTTTTAGCTGCGCTGCTATTATTGTATAGCGGAGAAGATTTCTGGCTCACCCGCTGGAGTAATACCAATCTGGCTCTGACTCATCTACTTACCATTGGTTTTATGCTGATGGTCATGATGGGCGCTTTATACCAGTTTATACCCGTTATGAACGGCCAACTGGTACCCGGCAGTAAAAAGCTGGCATCTGTTATTCATGTTTTAATGATCCTGGGTGTACTGACTATGGTATCAGGTTTCTTATCTGCTTCTAGTGAACTATTCCAGGCATCAGTGGCGGCACTTGGTGCTGCAAGCGGCTTATTTGCGCTTTCACTAGTACCTCTGCTGATTTTCAGGCTCGGTAACCAGTTAATTGTGTATCTGCTCAGAGTACTGTTTCTGGTATTGTTAATAACCCTCGGGCTGGGATTTTTTTTGCTGCTGGGACATGCGCTGCCTGAACTTGATCTGCCTTACCGGCTCTATACCGATCTGCATGCGCTCTGGGGGCTGGCAGGTTGGGTGGTTTTAATTATTCTGGCCGTTAGTTCGCAGGTGATCCCGATGTTTTATGTCATATCCGAGTTTTCCCCGCGTTACCTTAAAATACTGTCACTGGTCATTATGCTGACTTTATTGGTGATCAGCTTTTTTACTGTTTTTATCAGCAAACAGTCCGGCACTGACTCTGCTCAGTCTTTTATATATTATACTCTGGCCTTTTTACCGTCAGCAGAGTTGCTGGTTTTTGTGTTTTATACATTGCTTAAAATTGCCCGGAGAAAACGTAAAATTGCCGATGTAACCATTAATTTTTACCGGCTTTCACTGTTCTCACTGGTGGCCGCGATACTGCTCTGGTGGGCGGCTGTTTTTTTGCCCCTGGCTCACTTAACGTTTTTACTGGCCATTTTATTCATATACGGTCTGGCCATATCCATAATTATTGGAATGCTGCATAAGATTGTCTCTTTTTTAATTTTTTTACATTTACAGAAGCTGTCATTAAAGCGGCCTGAAGCGATGACCCTGGTACCTAATATGAAGCAGGTGATCAGTACCCGTAACTCCCAGATTCAGTTTATGCTGCACCTGCTTTCAGGTACCCTGTTATTGATCTCTGTCTATTACCCTGCTCTGACTATACTGGCTGCAGTCTTTATGCTGGCTAATTTCTGCTGGCTGAGCGGGTGTCTGTTTAAGGCTTATGTACGGTATTTAACAGACCGAAAAAATATTCTTGCCTGCCCGGAAATGTCCATGAGTTGCTAAAAACTTGAATCTACGGTTTTTATTGTTTAGGCTTTAAGTTAAATAAGTTCGGCATCCACTAATGCTCAAATGGCAGGAATATAAAAACCACCCATGTTAAAACAAATAATCAGTCCCTTAATATTCCTGATTTTTGCTTGGTTTCTTCTTTTGGTCTGAAAATAAAAATTGCCCAGTATGCCATGCCCATGCTGATTTTTGGTGTTATTTTTCAGTTTTCCAAACATAACAGCTATAAGGGACTGGGCAGTGTTTTAATTGGTCTGGGTTTAATTTTTCTGGGTATTGCCTATATGAAGGAAGGTTTTGATACCCTTAAAGAGGGTATTAACCTGGCAGAGTATGTCATGTCGGGTTATCCCGGGGTGCTGGTTTACCTTTTGCTGGGGGCTATTGCTACGGTCATTATTCAGTCCAGCAGCGCTACAATGGCCATTATTATTACTGCTCTGGCTTCCGGGCAGATTGATTATATCAATGCACTGTCTCTTGCTATTGGTGCTAATGTCGGTACTACGGTAACTGCCATTCTGGGGTCTCTGGCCTCCAATAGAAACGGTAAACGCTTGGCAGTAGCACATTTTATTTTTAATATCATTACCGGTCTGGTCGCGGTACTACTTATCTATCAACTGCGTGATCTGGTGGAACTCCTAGCCCCTTATTTGTCTATAGCACAAAATGACTATGCCATGAAGCTGGCTCTGTTTCATACTATTTTTAATGTTCTGGGCGTTTTACTGGTAACTCCCTTTATCAGGCCATTGGTAAACTATCTTCAAACTCTGTTCTGTGTAAAGGAAAAAGGCCGGGGACAGGTCAAATACCTGACCGAGGAAGTTATGCAGATACCGGCATCGGCACTGGAAGCGCTGCGAAAGGAAACCATTCACCTGTATGACAAGTCCCTGGAAGCCCTGGTGCATGCTATGAACCTGCATCGTTCAGAAATATTTTCAGAGCGTGAAATACCGGAACTGGTGGAACTGTCTAATGAAACCATCCACGTGGATATAAATAAGGTTTATCAGGAAGAAATTAAAAATATCTACTCAGAGATCCTGCGCTATTCTTCTCAAACCCAAGCTTATATGGATGAAGAGGACAATAATAAAGTCTATGAGTTAAAACTGACAGCACGAAATATTGTTGAAATGGTAAAGGATATAAGAGAGTTACAGAAAAACCTTAACTATTTCATCAAAATTAAAAATAATTA
>JBHNNM010000284.1:0-3608 GCA_048563625.1 Gammaproteobacteria bacterium
GTGTGTGTGTGTGTGTGAGAGAGAGAGAGAGAGAGAGAGAGAGAGAGAGAGAGAGAGAGAGAGAGAGAGAGAGAGAGAGAGAGAGAGAGAACACTAAACATATATATATTAATTTATAAGGTACAAAAAGTTTTTGTTTGTTTTTTAAACGCACGCTGACACTGACGTTCAGGTCACAGAAAATAAACGTGGGGGGGGGGGGGGGAACAAAATAAACTAAACAATAGTACACCCTAACATAAATGGGAAGGGGGGGTGGAGGGGGGAGCAAAAGAAGGAGAAAAAATGAAAAAAGGATAGAATATTCATAATCAAATACACTACATTTATATAAAATGAGGAAAAAACAAAATGCAAAAACAACAACAATGGATTAACAAGAAATGGAGTATAAATGTGGAGTATATACAGGGGGCATAATGCATTAAAAGTAAAGATTTAATAATAATGGAACAGCCTGTACTTTTAAGAAAAATGGAGTATTAAAGTGATACTTTCTCCTTATTTTAAGTTATAACTAGAGAAGTTAGCATATGTGTCGACAGTCGATGTTTAAAGATCGACACTGTACTTGGTTCTGTCAGTACAACAGGTAGTGAATTCCAGAGAGTCGGTCCAGAATACATTAGGCTTGATTTAAATAAATCTAATCTAGGCATGGGTACATTAAGCTTTCTTGAGTAATTTCTGGAATAAAGGTTTATAGACACTCTTTTTACGAGATAAGTGGGTGCCTTACCCGAGAGGATTTTGTGCATAAAGCGAGCTTTATTATACATTAGTCTGTGTTTGAGGGGAAGGATTGTAGTTTTCTTGTAGTCATCGTTTGTGAGGCTAGTGTTTTTTAGCAATATTATCTTGACTGCTCTTCTGTGTAAGGATTTTAAAGGCTTTAATAGAGACTCACTTGCGGAGTCCCAGAGAGTTGAGGCATAGTCTATACGTGACTGGATATGGGCTTGGAAAAATGTTTTTCGAGCATGAAAGGTGAGGAAGTTCTTAATTTTTGCTGACTGATAAACCCTTTTCGCTAGTGATTTGCATAGATAACGTATGTGAGGGCCCCATGTGAGATTGTTATCGATAATGACACCTAAAAGTTTGTGTTCACTAACTTCGTGTAGTTGCTTGTTACCGACCAATAACTGGACGGGTGGCGAGCTTAATATTTGACGTTTCTGACGCGTTGTTAATATCATGTAATTAGTCTTGGATGGATTAAGAGACATATGATTGATATGGGTCCATTCAATAATATCCGAAACGCACGACTGGAGTGTAGCAACTATTGAGGGGACATCTTTCCCAGAAGTGTGGATTGTTGTGTCATCGGCTAGCATATCACACCTTCCAGATGATATATGCAGAGGGAGATCATTAATATAGATTGAAAATAAGAGAGGCCCTAAAACAGATCCTTGTGGAACACCAAATACAACTGGCTTGACTTCTGATTGCTTATTTTTAACAGAAACTACTTGATGGCGGTCAGATAAGAATGACCTGATCAAGTTAAGTGTGTCAGTTGTTAGCCCATAAAGGTTCATCTTCTTTAACAGTAAGTTATGACTGATTACATCAAACGCCTTAGCAAAATCAATAAACAAAGCACCACAAAGCTTGTTTAAATTTACATCTGACAGCCAGGCATCTATGAGTTCTGTTAAGGCTGTGTGACAAGAGTGGTTTGGCCTAAACCCAGACTGGTTTTTATGGAGCAAGTCATTGGTCAGAAAATGTTTCATAATATGTTCATTGATATGCTTTTCTACAGGTTTTGAGAGAACAGAAAGAATTGAGATAGGCCTGTAATTGGATGGGTCAGATCTTTCGCCGGACTTGTACAATGGTATTACCTTGGCTTCTTTGAATGCCCTTGGGAATTTGTTTTTCTCAATAATAAGGTTATATATGTAGGTAATAGTATCAGTAATGAAAGGTGCAGACAAGCGAATTATTTTTCCATCTATGCGATCAGTACCTTTTGTATTAGACTGCTTAAGCTGACATAATGACTTAAAAACTTCACTAACTGCCATAAAAGGGACTCCTTTGGCCCTGTGTGTGATTTTATCTTGACAGTACTGTTTCAGTAATATTAAATTGTTATCTGAAGAATTATCTACTGTAATGACTTTTTTGTACACAGTGCAGAAGTGGTTATTTAGTTCATCGGGGGAAATATTCTCACTAATGACAGGACAGGCATGTGAGTTTTTGTTAGTTAAGAGGTTAATTGCTTTCCATGTGCCTTTAGAATCTTTGCTGTTTGTTAGAATTTTTTCAAAGAATTTTTTCTTGGAATCGCGGATCATGTAGGTGACTTTATTCCTGTGTCTTTTATATTCATCAAAGCGATTTAAGCGAAGAAGATAGTCTCTGTGGCGCATGGCATCCCGTATTTCTGGAGTAAGCCATTCTGGCTTAACCGGGTGTTTGGTTCTCTTCATTTTCTGAGGTGCATGCTTGTCTAGTATTTTGTTAAAAATTGAGTACCATGTGTTTAGGGCATCATCAGGGTCAGTGTGGTTGTATACGTCGCTAAATGGAGCATTCCTAAGGTCTCCAATATATTTGTCTTCATTAAATTTAGCAAAGGACCTGTATGTTAGTAATGTGTGCCCTAGTTTGGGTATTTTAACGCCTTTCTTTGACCAGGTACAGCAAACGGGATAATGGTCACTGACACCAAGTACCGGCACACAGACTTCCTGGATGTGCGAGGGAGTTGACGAGTAGATGTGATCGATGAGGGTTCTGGATGAGGGGGTAACGCGGGTTGGACTGTCAATAATTTGGGAGAGATTAAAGAGAGAAAAGGTCTCTGTCCATAATTTGTTGGCTTTGGATAAATCTATATTGAAGTCGCCCATTAAAATAATTTCTTTGGATTCCAGCCAAACTGAGTCCATCATACAAACAAATTTATCAACCCAGTTTGCAGGTTCTGACGGATTACGATATAAAAAGCCTACAAGGATGGGAGAAGATTTCTTCATTTTCACTTCGAGCCACACGCATTCTATACCGTATTCTTCGTACCGCGTAAGGCGTTTAAACGAAACAAGCTCATTGATATATACAATGAGGCCCGTTTCTTTCCGATCTAGTGCATCTTTTCTGATAATATGAAAGCCTGCTATCGAGACTTCTTTATCGTCTATGTGGTCGTTTAGTCTGGACTCAGAAAAGCAGAACATATGAAAATCTCGGTCAGTGTTCTGACTGTTCTGGACAATTTCTGTAACATCAGCCATTTTGTTCATGATATGGTTAATATTGAGATGTCCAATACGAAAACCATGCTTCAGTGGCCAATGATCATTTGACTGAGCCATAATGAACGGCTAAATAATGTCAGAAATGTTTTTCTGTTATTGTAAATCGAGAAAACAAAATGCAAGGATATACAAATTCAATAAATACTATTAAAAACTATAGCACAGGGGAAAAAACAAAGCAAAAAACTCGAACCTGAACACACAAAATACGCGGCAGAACAAATTACTTCCAATAAGCAACTCAGGCCGGAAATGTTTGTCAGAAATACTGTAAGCGCAAGGGGAATAATACAGAATAATACTGAATGCAGATCACACCAGCGCAGA
>JBHNNM010000285.1:0-3594 GCA_048563625.1 Gammaproteobacteria bacterium
GTCAAAAATAACCAGTTTGATGTTTTTTGCTTTTGTATTCAGTGCCTTCATATCCCATTTACTGTAATTTTCTGGTTATTTCATTTAATACCTGCCACTTTTTACCACACCATTGAGGTGCCAGCAGAATATCATCTGAAGCGGTACCGGTTAAGCGGTGAAAAATCATGTCCTGTGGGGCCATTTTTACCATTTCAACTACGGTATCCACATACTCATCCATATCCAGAGGCTGGTAGCTACCCTGTTTTAACTGCCGGGCAAGCTGAGTACCCTTAACAATATGCAGGGGATGTATTTTAATACCCGACACCTGACTTTCGAGCACCCTTTGCATACTTACACGACTATGCTCTGCAGTTTCTGTTGGCAGACCAACAATTAAATGAGTACAAATCTGTAAACCATGCTGGAGCGCCCGCCTGGCAGCATTCTGGTATTCAGCAAAACCATGTCCCCGGTTGACGGTTTTAAGCGTAGCATCAAAACTGGACTGCAGTCCAAGTTCCAGCCAGACTTCATAGCCCTGCTCCTGGTACTGTGTCAATAATTTTAACACCCCGTCCGGCACACAATCCGGACGGGTTCCAATAGACAGGCCGATAACGTCCGGATGAGACAGAGCATTATCATACAGAGCTTTTAAATAATTAATATCGGCGTAGGTGTTGGTATAGGCCTGAAAATAGGCAAGATAATGCCTAGCGCCGGTACGTTTTAAAATAACCTTCCGACCAGCCGCTATTTGCTCATCCACCTGCGGCGGTTTTCTGGCATTGGGACTGAAAGAAACATTATTACAGAAAGTGCAGCCGCCGATCCCCCGTGTTCCATCGCGATTGGGGCAGGTAAACTGTGCATCTATGGCCAGTTTATGTACCTTAAAGCCATACTTTTCACGCATGGCACGGCCAAAGGTTAAAACTACCTGATCAAGACACATGAAAATAAACAGCAGTATAAAAAAAATACAGTCGCATTAGATATGATAATCCAGGCAAGAACAAATCAGTTCTGTATTATACTGACGAAGCAGGGGAATACGTCAATTATTTAGCTTAATTAATGAAGAATGCCCAGAATTTCACCGGCCACATCGGTTTTACGTCGATTACGCCTGCGATCATTACCGCTTCTGCGTTCAGCACGCACAATATGCCCATCACTATCCTTTAAAGGAAATGAAACTTCCCGGCTATTTTTACGTCGATCATCCTGTGAAGACTGCATACTAAAGTTCTCTTTTTTCCTTATGCCTGTAAAACTGGTCTGATTAAATAGTTAAATTTGTCTGTATGCTTTATATATGCAAATAAAGCACCAATTAATCAAAAAATCAACAATATCATAGCGTTTTTATTTTTAGGCAACCGGAAAAAACCTTAAACTGTATAACTTTCCAACACTCTGCTTACAAAATATCCATATCGATAAAATCCATTGACTATGCGACCAAGCCTTGGCACGTAACAAAAACGGTATAATAGACAGGAAGCAATTACAACAAGAATTTAAAACATAGGAACCAGAAACTAAAGAAAAAAAGTGACTGTTCGAGTATGTGTTCCAATATTGAAACTATAATAGTGATTTAATTTAAGATAAATAAAAGCATTGGGTTAGCAGATTAATTTTGTTTTAAATCATTCACATACCAGTCCATAGCTTCTTCAAGTCCTTCGTCTATCACATGAGTCGGCGCATAACCCAGCAGGTTCTGAGCTTTGGAAATATCAGCCTGGGAATGACGCACATCACCGGCACGAAAATCCCGGTAGACCGGCTCGGTTTCTTTCAGCTCCGGTATCCTGGCTCGAAGTTTATACTGGATCAAATAGAACAGTTCATTTAAGGAAGTGCGGTGGTTTAGGGCCACATTGTAAACCTGGTTTACTGCCTCCGGATTCTGCGTGGTGGCAGAGAGGATATTCATCTGCATAACGTTTTCAATAAAGCAGAAATCCCGGCTGGTTTCGCCGTCACCGTTAATATAGACAGTGTCACCAGAGAGAATAGCGGCTACCCATTTCGGGATCAGCGCTGCATAAGCCCCCATGGGATCCTGGCGTCTGCCAAAGATATTAAAATAACGCAGGCCTATGGTTTTAAAGTCATAAGTTTTGGCAAACACATCGGCATACAGCTCATTAACCACCTTGGTTAGCGCATAAGGGGACAAAGGCTTACCGATTTTATCCTCTACTTTGGGCAAATCAGGGTGATCGCCATAAGTGGAACTGGAGGCCGCATATACAAAACGGGACACATTGGCATTTTTTGCCGCCACCAGCATGTTCAGATAACCACTGATATTATTCTCGTTTGTGGTAATGGGATCTTCAATGGAACGCGGTACCGAGCCTAAAGCTGCCTAGTGTAACACATAATCCACACCGTTACAGGCCTTTTCGCAGGTTGCTAAATTGCGGATATCACCTTCTATTAAACGAAAGGACGCCCATTGTGGCTCAGTCACTGCGGCTTTAACCTGCTCCAGGTTATGATGATGCCCGGTTGAAAAATTATCCAGTCCGACCACCTGCTGATTATTGCTTAATAAGGTTTCCAGCAGGTTGGAGCCGATAAAACCAGCTACATCGGTCACCAGCCAGGTTTTAGGGTTCTGTCTGAGTTGTTCAAGTTGTTCGGTATAGGCTGACATTATAATCTTCCATCCACTTCATCGGCTTTCAGTAAGTACTTGATATCAAACAGCACATGATTGTCCTTGCCCAGCTTGTGAATGGCTTCGGCGCCCATATCCTTAAACTGATCATGAGAAACGGCCAGGATAATGGCATCATATTTACCGTTTTCCGGCTTATCTATCGGCGTAATATTGTATTCATGTTCAGCTTCCGCCTTATCCACCCAGGGATCATAGACATCAATATTGGCACCATAGTGGTTTAACTCATCCACCATATCAACAACCCGGGTGTTTCTTAAGTCCGGGCAGTTTTCCTTAAAGGTCAGTCCCATGATCAAAAAATTAGCTTCGGCAATATGGATCCGCTTTTTCAGCATCACTTTAATGACTTCGGATACCACGTAAGGCCCCATATTGTCATTTAAGCGGCGCCCGGCCAGGATCATTTCCGGGTTATAGCCTATCTCCTGGGCCTTGTGAGTCAGGTAGTATGGGTCGACACCAATACAATGTCCACCCACCAGGCCGGGACGAAACGGCAGGAAGTTCCACTTGGTGCCGGCGGCTTTTAAAACTTCTTCGGTATCAATGCCCAGGCGGTTAAAAACCAGGGAGAGTTCATTAATCAGGGCAATATTAACATCCCGCTGGGTGTTCTCAATTACCTTGGCCGCTTCTGCCACCCTGATACTGCTGGCTTTATGGGTACCTACGGTAATAACACTCTGATAAAGACTGTCTACATAGTCAGCAATTTCCGGTGTTGAACCGGAAGTCACTTTTAAAATATTGGTGACGCGATGCTCCTTGTCACCAGGATTAATCCGCTCAGGGCTGTAACCGGCATAAAAATCCTTATTAAAGGTCAGACCGGAAGCCTTTTCTACCTCAGGAATACAGACTTCTTCAGTTGCGCCCGGATAAACTGTGGATTCATAAATAGT
>JBHNNM010000286.1:0-3576 GCA_048563625.1 Gammaproteobacteria bacterium
TATCTTGCAATGGATATAAGCAAATTTCTCCAGTTAATGGTGGATGAAGAAAAACTACAGGAATTCCATGATACTCTGGAGCTGAATTTTGCCATTTCTCTGCCTGAAATTGGCCGTTCTCGTGCTAATGCTTTTCGTCAGCGTGGTGATATTGCCCTTGTTATCCGTCATATTAAAACTGAAATTCCCAAGGTTTCAGATATTAACCTGCCGCCTATTCTGAATGACCTGGTGGCTCATAAAAACGGCCTGATAATAGTGGTCGGTGCTACCGGTTCAGGCAAGTCCACCTCGCTGGCGGCCATGATCGGTTATCGAAATGCCAATATTGGCGGTCATATCCTGACCATTGAAGATCCAGTGGAATTTATTCATTCCCATAAAAAAGCCATTGTTAATCAGCGGGAAGTCGGTCTAGATACCCTGAACTACAGTAATGCTCTGAAAAATGCTATGCGTGAAGCACCTGATGTGATTCTTATCGGGGAGATCCGGGACACTGAAACCATGGAACATGCCATGGCTTATGCGGATACCGGCCACCTGTGTTTAACCACTCTGCATGCCAGTAATGCTCTGCAGTCTCTGGATCGTATTTTTAACTTTTTCCCTAAAAATGCCCACCGCCAGTTATCCGAAGATTTATCCAGAAACCTGCGAGCCATTATTTCTCAACGCCTGATCCCCGGAAAAGACGGTAATCTCTACCCTGCCGTGGAAGTGCTGATTAATACGCCCTATGTCACAGAGATTCTGCAGCAGGGTAAACTGGAAAAACTGCCTGAGGCAATGGAACAGGGAGCCAAATACGGTATGTCCACCTTTGATGAAGTACTATACAAAATGTATAAGGCCGGCACCATTGATGTTAAAACCGCTCTGGAATATGCCGACTCCTATAATAACCTGCAGTTGAAGATCCGTATGAGTGACGGCAGTGCCGGGAGAGGAATTGTTCCCAGTGGATGGTCTTGTCGCCAAAGACAAAAAAATGGGGGTTTAGCAGGGAATCCTTATTATTGTAACTCAGACGCTGCATCTGCAGATCGGTAATCCGCCCGCCGGCTTCTTCGACAATGCACTGTGCGGCAGCCGTGTCCCATTCTGAAGTCGGACCCAGGCGGACATAAAGATCGGCCTTGCCTTCTGCTATCAGACAGGATTTTAGTGAACTGCCCAGAAACGTCATGCCATAGCCCTTAAAATGCTTCTCTACATTTTTCAGATAGGCCAGCAATGCCGGACTGCGGGAAGAACGGGTACCGGCTATCATAGGGTATTCAGGGCAATGTTCTCTAACATGCAGCGGTCTGGCCTCATCATTATTTTCCAGACTGAAGGCACCATTCTGTACGCAGGCATAATAACAGACCTGCCGTACCGGGCTGTACACCACACCAATAACGGGATAGTGCCGGTGGATCAGGGCGATATTAATACTGAATTCCCCGCTGCGTTCAATAAAGGCCCGGGTGCCGTCCAGCGGATCCACCAGCCAGTAGGTTTCCCAGCTTTGTCTCCGGGCAAAATCCACTTTATCTGACTCTTCAGACAGAACAGGAATATCCGGGGTTAATAAGGACAGGCTTTTTACAATCTGCTCATTAGCAGCCAGATCAGCACAGGTCACCGGGGTATTGTCTTTTTTATTATTTACCTGAAAACTGGAACGGTAAATTTCCAGAATACTCTGCCCCACATCGCGCGTTAACTCAATAACCTCAGGCATCCAGTTTCTTAAGGCAATTTTTAAACCCTCCGAAAGTTCCGGTTCTGAATATTGAGCTTTTTTAGAACGGTCAGGTTCAGACATAATCAGTCTCGCTGTTCCAGCACACTACGGACAATAAAGGCTGCAGCAATGGTACGGGCTTCTGTAACATCATTCTGCATAGCCAGTTGTTCAAATTCAGCAATAGGCCAGGTGGTTACCTCCAGGGGTTCTGGCTCATCACCATCCAGCTGTGCCGGATAAAGATCTTCTGCCAGTACCACATGCGTCAGGTGGCCCATATAACCGGGCGCCAGGGTCATGGATTTAATATGGGTTAGCCTGCGGGCCGCAAAACCGATTTCTTCCTGTAATTCCCGGTTAGCCGCTTCTTCAATGGGCTCATCACTTTCTATACGTCCCTTGGGAAACATCAGCTCATAACGTTCTACACCGGCACTGTATTCCCGAATCATATAAACGGTTTGCGGATCTTTAAGGGCCACTACCAGCACCCCGCCGCGGCTGGAGCCTTTCAGCCGCTCATATTCAACCTCATTACCATTACTGAAGGTAATCTCCATTTGCTCAATCTGAAACAAACGGCTTTTTGCAATAATCTTGCTGGCTGTTATCCTGGGTAGTTTATCGGTCACTAAAAAACCTTTTTAGTGTGCTGAAGTTTTGAGTCATTTTTTTAACGATGTATTCAAGCCATAAAATGGTGGTATATATAGTTGATTGAATGTTGTAATTATATCATGTATCCGACCGTGACTAAGTACAGTCACTCTAAACCATTCCGGGTTATACTGAGCACTTACTCAATGTTATAATAGCAGTTTTTTTATATGGAAAACAGGAACAGCAATGTTGGACTGGAGTGAAATTGACAGCGTGTTTCTGGACATGGACGGCACTTTGCTGGATCTCCATTTTGATAATCATTTCTGGCTGGATCATGTCCGCAGACGTTATGCTGAAAAAAACGGCCTGACGAAAGAGCAGGCTCTGGATGAACTCATTCCCCGCTTTCGTTCCATTGAAGGCACCATTAACTGGTATTGTGTCGATTACTGGACCCATGAACTGGGTCTGGATATTGCCCTGCTTAAAGAAGAAGTCCAGCATCTGATCCAGGTACACCCTTATGTTACAGATTTCCTGGAACGCCTGGCTCAACAGGGAAAACGCAGAGTTCTGGTTACTAATGCCCATCAGAAAAGCCTGGCTCTGAAAATGAAAAATACCCCTCTGGCCGGACTGCTGGATAAAATTATCAGCGCCCATGAACTGGGTCTGCCCAAGGAAGAAGTTAGCTTCTGGGAAAAGCTCGCCGCAATAGAAAAATACAATCCAGCCCGTACCCTGTTAATTGACGATAATCTCACAGCACTGCGTTCTGCCGGAGAATACGGTATCAGACACTTATTAGCTATTTACAAACCTGACAGCAAAGCAGATATTAAGGATGTGGGAGAGTTTCGGGGGATTTATTCATTTGAAGAGATAATCCCGTAGGAGCAGCGTTCAGAAAAAAACTTAAAATATTTTGCATAAACCTAAAGATAAATAATTTTGCTCTGCCTCTTTCTGAACGCTGAACGCTGCTCTTATCCCTTTTCCACAACCACCCCAAGCGTAATAAAAATCCCAACAATCAAAGGCCCCAGATAAATCATCCCCACTCCGGCCAGCAGATGGCTGAGTATTGGGGTGACATAGATTAAAACAGCACCATAACCAAAGGTACACAATAAAATAAAAATCAGGGTGCGAAAGATAAAGTGCATACCGCTGGTTTGTTTTTTTACCAGTCGGTTGATACTGTGGCCATAAATCACCAGCAGAGTGGCCATAATGGC